>DBHP01000087.1:7253-17999 GCA_002295705.1 Candidatus Neomicrothrix sp. UBA825
TCAACAGACCCACAAAATACGTTAGGACCCCAAGCCAGTGATTTTCAAAATGAATTACCTTTCATCATGAAAATTCTCGCAATCCGTGAACCCCTATCTATTCAAGTTCATCCGAACGCACAACAGGCTGAGGAGGGTTTTACATCCACGCTGCCCAGCCTTACTGCGGCACAATCGTATTCTTCACCTAGAGGAAAAGAAGAAGTCGTGTGTGCACTAACAGAAACAGATCTTAAATTCGGTTTCAGAGAAGTAAACGAAATTCACTCAATCATTAACGCGGCAGGACACTCAGAACTCTCTTGGTTAAAGAAAAGCCTCCCACAAGAAACACTGAGTGAAGACTTTAAAGAAGTTATTGAGAATATACTCTCAATGGATTCAGATAAGGTCCTATCAATTACCGCTACTGTCCTTTCCTCAGATCTGAGTGAAACTGTCATGAACGAAAAAGAGCTGACCTCTTTCGCTAACCTCACTGAAATGTATCCAGGTGATCCAGGTCTGCTCTTATTTCTTTTTATGAACTTCGTAACTCTCAAACCCGGAGATTTCTTATATGTGTCTCCAGGAGTTACGCATGCCTACCTTCGCGGCAATGTTATTGAAATAACATCCAATAGCGACAATGTCATACGATGCGGACTCACTCCTAAACACGTAAACGCCAAAGAATTCTTATCCATTGCTTCTTTTACTTCCGAGCGACCTCAGATACAAAAACCAGCAGAATCTCTTCACACATATAAATCACCGGCACCATTCATGTTGACCCGCCTTGATCTAAACGAAGAGTTCGAGACCACTGTGCTTGGTCCGGAAATTTTGATATCAACGCAAAATAACTTCAATATCACAAACAAATCAGGGAACAGCATTCACGTAGAACAAGGTCAACCTGTCTGGGTGCCGTATTCAGATGTCAGCTACAAAATAACTGGGAACTCTTTGATTTTTAGATGCGCTATAAACTCTGATTGCTGAGCTTTATTCACCAAGACTATTGAAATCCGGGTCTCGTTTCTCAGCGAAAGCCTGCAATGCTTCAAGATTCGCTGGCTTTCCCAATAGTTCGGCGAATGCACTATCTTCTCGTTTTCGTGCTGCGTGAATACGTTCACGAATTGGATCCATAATGAGCTTTTTTGACGCTACGAGAGAACTGATGGGCTTTGCTGCTAGCACTTGAGCATGTTCCATTGTGACATCTATCAATTCCTCATCGTTACAAAGTTTAAAAGCTAGTCCCATTGAAAAACATTCTTCCGCCGAAAGCCATTCAGAACTTAATAGAGTCCAAGCGGCATTCTGCCTTCCCATGATCGCAGGAAAAGTGAAACTACTAGCAGCTTCCGGCGCTAACGCTAAGTCCGTGAACGGACATTTCACTCGAGCGCTGTGAGACATAAAAACGATGTCAGATAATCCAAGAATTGTTACCCCAATCCCTAAACCAATTCCATTGACTGCACATAATAATGGCTTTGAAAAATCTACCAACATGTCTGCCAAGCCAGGGAAGCCATGCTTACCTGGGGTGAACGCTGGATCAGCCATTCGTTGCCCCAACTCAACAACATCAGTTCCAGAAGAGAAACTATCTCCATGACCAGTAATAACTACCACGGCAACAGTTGAATTATTTTCTGCCTCAATCAGCAATTCGGTAAGACTGTCATATTGCGCTTCGTTGAAAGCATTTTTCGCTTCCGGCCTATTCAAACGTAATAGTCGGACTCTTCCTACATCTTCAACGTCAATCACTGAGACCTACTTTCTGAGCTTGTCTAGGCCACTTATCATGACCCGGCCGGTTATCTTCAGGCACAATCCAACAATGCGTGCCCTGATAAATACTAGGCATGCACTTATTGCAATGAATACATGATCCATCTGAATCATTACCTTCTTCCCAACGCTTCACGAGGTTAGGTTCTCGTAATAAGGCCCTACCGATTGCAACGAAATCAAACCCCTCATCAAGAGCTAGTTGCACAGTAGACAGATTGTTAATTCCACCGAGGAGAATCAACGGCATATCCACAGCTTCTCGAACAAGTCTTGCCTGTTCAAGAAAGTACGCTTCCTCGAACGGGTAATACGGCATAAACTTCTTCGCAGTTAACTTGAAACCGGTTTTCATAATGCGACTCGGAAAGATCTCTGCCATCTCATGTACAGGAACATCTCCTCGAAAAAAATACATCGGATTCTCGAACGAACTGCCGCCAGTTAGTTCAATAGCGTCAAGCGCCCCATCGCTCTCGAGCATTTTTGCGACTTCAACGCATTCTTCTACATGGAAACCAGTCTTTACCCCATCATCTAAGTTGAGCTTCGCAATTAGCGCAACATTTTCTTGGATGGCTTCCTTAACTCTTTTGGCTATTGTCCGAGCTAAACGTGCCCGGTTTTCAAGGGAACCACCCCATTCATCTTTTCGTTTATTGAGTTTAGGACTCAAGAAATTACTTATCAGATAGCCATGCCCAAAATGCAGTTCAATACAATCAAAGCCACTCTCGATGGCTAGTTTGGCCGCTGAGACGAAGTCAGCTATAACCCGTTGTATCTGCTCATCATCTGCTGGGGTTGTGTTTTTGAAACGAGTTTTTGAGAAAACCTTCGATGCAGATAGTGCAGGTCCACCGACTCCTATCCCCACAGGACCAGCATGACCAAGCTGAATGGAAGCAGCTACGTCAAGGTCATGCATCGCATCTACGAAACATCGCAAACCAGGAACTGCTTCGTTCCGCATAACGATTTCATTAGGAGCGCCTTGCCCGTCGGGTGATACCGCACAATATGCAAGGGTCGTCATTCCTATACGTCCCTTAGCGAAAGCTTTATGAAAATCAATGAGCGCATCTGTGACCATATTGTCAATAGCCATGCCTTCAAAAGTTGCTGCTTTAATAACGCGATTACGAAGCTCGACCGGCCCAAGCTTTTTTGGGGAAAAAACGGGATTAAATTCTGTGCGCATCATTTCTCCTACTCTATTCTACCCGACAGTTCCTGATCTCTCATCTTGATCAGAACCCGCTTCTACGACAACAATAGGAAAGGTACCGAAAGGAAAGTATGAGTAATACCCCTACAGAAGTTGATTTCCATTTTGATGTGATGTGCCCTTGGGCGTATCAAACATCAAAGTGGATCCGAAATGTGCGGGAACAAAATGGATTGACCATTAACTGGAAGTTTTTTAGCCTTGAGGAAGTGAATCTACGCGAAGGTAAGAAGCACCCGTGGGAACGAGACTGGTCATACGGTTGGTCAATGATGCGTATAGGGGCAATCCTTCGTCGCCAAAGCATGGATAATTTAGATAAATGGTACGAACGGTCGGGTCGCGCACTCCACGAGGAGGGGAAACGGCCACACGACCCTAATGTCGCTCGCCATCTTCTTGAAGAAATTGGGCTGGACCCAGACATTGTTGATGAATCACTCCTTGATGAATCAACACACGATGAAATAAAAAATGATCACCAACGAGTTACTGATGCAGGCGGCTACGGAGTCCCGACACTATTTTTTGGGGATCATCCACTCTACGGACCAGTTCTTATTGACCCTCCCGAAGGGAAAAAAGCTATGCGCTTATGGGACACAGTCGTCTCATGGTTGGAATTTCCAGATCTATATGAGATGCAAAAATTAAAGTCGCTTCAAGACCAAGCTCGAATAGCGGAAACGTTTCAACCATATCTAGAAGCCCGGGACTGGATCAGTATCAATCGCGGGAAAGTTATCAATTTTGATGGATCACAAACAGAAGAATGAAATGAACCAGCATGAATAGTCCACGTATTGAAGGGAAACTTCCGTCTTTCACTGAAATAAATGATGAAAAAGAAGTGCCATGGATTCCGGTAAAGAGTCAACGCAATGCTGATGGGACAGAATCACATGTGTGGGAAAAGTGGGTGGCCTTTTCTGAGGACCCAATGTATCTTGCTCTGTTTGCTCGCTGGGATCCTGGCATGATTGTGCGAAAGCATGGCCACTACAGCCCCCACGTACTTACTGTCCTGAAAGGAGAATTTACATGTGGGACCCGACTGTGCGGACCCGGAACTCATATCGAACTTCCACTCGGTGCAGACTTTGGCCCTTTCGTAGCTGGGGAAGAAGGAGTTGAATTGTACGAGGTGATGATGGGAGATCCACGGTCATGGAGCGATGATCCCCAAGCATTAGAAAAAGTTCTCTCCGAAAAAGACGTTACTCAACTACCTGACCCACAAATTGAGCTGCCAGCAGGCTTGGAAGATTTGAGAAAAGTTTTTCTTAAGGCTAGCGGTCAATCATCTGACCCAAAATAGTTAACTATTTCAGAGCGCAACTGTGGAATACCACTCCCTGAATCTGCGCTAACCCAGAGAACATCACTTTTATCAACACCCAGTTTTGACGTTAATTCTTGGCGCCGTTTACTGCTTTTTGAGGAACGAACCTTATCTGATTTTGTCGCAACGAAACGATATGGAAGATCAATGTGGTCAAGCCAATCAACCATCTGTAAGTCCAGTTCTGTAGGCCCAACCAAACTATCTATTAGAACAATAGTCCCACCCAGAGATTTGCTTTCCATCAGATACTCTTCAATCATTCGTCTCCACCGCTCCAGTTCTTGTTTCGGAGCTTTCGCAAATCCATAGCCAGGAAGATCAACCAACCAATGTCCAGACCCTTCTGGTGATAGCTCATACACGTTTATTAATTGAGTCGCCCCAGGAGTTTTTGATGTCTTCGCTAATTTCTTTCGATTTGCGAGTGCATTAATTAGCGATGACTTTCCAACATTCGAACGTCCCACGATAGCCAATTCAAGAACCCGGTCAGGCAACTGATGCAACCTGGAGGCAGATTGTAAAAACGTAATTGGTAGTGGAGAGGACATTGCTCAAGCGTAGCCGAAGAGTCGTGACCAGCCGCAGAAGATTGAGGGAAGCGAACGTTCGCTAACTCGCTAACGAACCTGAATACACCTGCCATGCGAGCAGTGATTTCGCTATAAAGCTGAGAACGATGTAAATTCGTTCTCCATAAAGGTAATTCACCCATTTCCCCTTGGCTCGATACTGTTTCCATTGCACCAAAGCGAAACAGTTAAAGAAAATAAAGATCGAGATAACAATCCCATACACAAACCCAGGTGTCGTGCTTTCAGGCGGACCCTTCGGTGCTATTAAGTTAAAGATTGTAGCTATCCATGGGATTGAACCAGCAAAGCAACCAAACCAGAATGGTAACAGATCACCATTTCCTGCTTTCACATAGCGTTCTTGAAGCCAGCCAAACAGAATCATGCAAACATTAACGCCACCGATTCCAAGCAACGCTATGTAATCAGAGGTTCCGTTTAACTGCAGGATGACAATAATCATCAACGTGGAAGAAACCGAATACTCAACCCAACGGTAAGTATTGATACCCCTGCTAAGGTTTAACTCATATTTCTTGAAGGTTGATGGCATACAAATATAGAAGTGAAAGAATGCTGACAACGCCATGAATCCTGCAACCATATAACTAATGTTCAAGTTGAATAAGTTGATAGGGTCGGAAAAGTTTCCTGTGCCTGGGGCTTCTGTTAAATACGTTGCTACCACTGGAAGTGACGCATCATTCGACAGTATCAAGATCAAAATAAACGACACCAAATGAAGGCAACCTGCCCTGAAATTAAGTTTTTTGAGATTCTGCATATCTGTTCTCATAGGGGAAGAGTACCGATCATTGGGACGCTCTTCAATTACCTGCCAAGATCTTCAACACAATAGTGACAAAACACGAAGACGCCAGCGTAATGCAGAGTGGAACACTTCACATGCACGCTGGCGCCTTGCATAAGTATTATTTACTCATTCAAGGTGGCGTATACACGTGATAGTGCAAGGTAACCCCCCTTCCACCTATGTGTTGTTAGCAAAGAACCTAACAAATATCTGATCAACGTGTTGTCAATTTGCAATTATTTCTTAACTGTCGCTTTGTGTGACCTGTTGTTAACCTAAGTACATGGACGAAGATTACGCCGTCAGCGCGAGTCAACAAGTAACAGCGAATAGTCAGACGATCAAGTTAGTGGTTTTTGATAGTAACGAACCAGCCCTTCAGCATTACCATTCGACATATAAGCGCGTGCTTGAATTGGCGAAATAAGTTATGGAGACAGCGTCTCTTCTTGCAATTATCTCCGGAGTTTGCTGGGCAACGAATATAACTATTGTGAAATGGGCTCTTAATCGTTCACGCGCTTCGGCTCTTGTGGGAGCAACGGTTGGAGTATCCATTGCCGCAATTGTTTCCCTCATCCTTGCGATTTTCTCTGGAAGTTCTCTCCCTGACTCCGAAGTCCTATGGAAATTCGCGATCGTAGGAATAATAGCGCCGGGAAGCTCGCAAGGACTTTTTGTATCTTCAATAGGTTCTATTGGGCCAGCTCGAACATCTATTCTGATTGGAACCTCGCCAGTTTTCTCCGTTCTTCTTGCAGTTATTTTTTTAGATGAGTCTTGGAAAACGACTATCATGATCGGAACCTTACTGACTGTTGTGGGTAGTGCCCTGATTAGTTGGGAGAAGGGAATCCGGTTTCGGCAGATCGGGATCGTATTTGCAATAGCGACATCGTTAACCTTTGCGATACGTGATGTTGTTGCACGTCATTTCAATGTAGGAACGGATGTTTCATCATGGTGGTCAGGCACAGTCGTATTAATTGCCGCATCGATCACACTATGGATTTTTGTCTCTATAAAATTTGGTCCCATTTGGAAAACGCAAACGCAAAAGGCTCTCCCAGAATTCATTCCCTCAGGAATCATGATTGGAATAGCGTTACCTCTGTTACTAGAAGCTCTCAATAAAGGAGCAGTAAATATTGTTGCGCCGTTAGCGTTAGCAGCTCAAAATGTCTCCATTGTGATTTTAAGCGGATGGTTCTTTGGCTCACGAGAGCGAACACGACAAGTGATTTTAGCTATGATCTTAATCTTTCTAGGAGGGATAGTGGTCACGGTTTCGTGATACACATATGAAATGGCGCAACTTTTAAATATCTGGACGAAACCTGCAAAAGGTAAACAAATGGTGTCCCATAAGTACATTGAATGCATCATTGGGGAGGGACTTCAAGGGTGTGCTGGTGGGAAAGCTCAACATCGGCAGGTTACTGTTCTTTCCCTTGCTGCATGGGATGATGCACAAGAAGAAATTGGGCAACAATTAGATCCAATGTTTCGACGTGCAAATCTTCTCGTTGACCAATTAGATTTCGAAGACTCTGAGGGAAAAATTCTCACAATCGGCGATCTCAAAGTAGAAATCACGGGGGAAACGAAACCGTGCGCACAAATGGACGAGGTATATCAAGGCCTCCGCAATGCTATGAAACCCAAATGGCGAGGGGGAGCAACAGGAAAAGTTTTGAATTCGTGCACGATAGCTATTGGCGACTCAGCACAACTTCAGTATTAAACCACATAAGTAACCATTGAGGTTGTTAGGTATACTTTATATAGTTAGATAAGTTCTCTAAATTGAGAACTTAGATATATACAGATACCCATACATAAACTTCAATGAGACCAATCCAATCAAAAATTGCAATTGTCGCAGTCTTAATAGTCGGGCTCCTACAATTTTCCGCCTGCTCATCCTCTGAGGTAACTGAATCTCAAAGTTCGTCAACAAAGCCTCTAGCCTCTCAAGCTGCTGAATCTGAGAATTCATTAATACCTGAGGCAACCCCTGAAGTAGATAATAATATCGTGCCCGAATTAGAGCCAGTACTTCCAGTGACTATCACTGACGCTGTCGGTAACACCATCACAATTAACTCAGTTGAACGCATAATCCCCCTCGATGGGTCAGTTGCAGAAGTTGTTTTTGCTCTTAATTTAGGAGCAAATGTTGTTGCAACTGACCGCTCCGCAACCTGGCCACCTGAAGCATCAGAGCTTCCACAAATTGGTTATCAACGATCCTTACTAGCGGAACCTATTGCCGGATTCACTCCAACGGTACTTATCGGAACAGAAATCGCTGGCCCAGAAAAGACACTTGATGATCTGCGACGACTTGGATACCCAGTTGTTATCGTACCAAGTGAAGCAACTATGCAAGGACCTGCTCAAAAGATACGAGCAGTAGCTGAAGCTCTAGGAGTTCCAAATAGGGGAGAAGAATTAGCAACACAGATGGAAAAGACTATTATCTCAAACACTCAAGTCTTTGAAGATGATAAAAGACCAGTTGTCGCCGCCCTATATATACGTGGAACTGGAACGCAACTTGTTTTAGGAAGAAACTCTGCGACACATTGGCTTATTAATGCTGCAGGCGGAAAAAATGTTGCAGATATTCTTGATATTGACCAGTACAAGACCATTACCGCTGAATCATTACTTCGCGCTGAGCCAGATATTCTGCTCGTTCCATCTGCCGGACTTGATTCAGTTGGTGGGATAGATGGGCTACTAGAGGTTGGGGGCATATCCCAAACCCCAGCAGGAATCAATCGTGCCGTACTTGCATATGATGACCAACTACTCTTAGGAAACGGACCACGAACAGGTGATTTACTAAAACAGTTAGCTGCAGACTTCAGGAATCTCGTGTCACAAACGACTAATAATTAAGGAATAATATGAGCATTGTTAGAATTAACGCAATAACGGTTCCCGATGGTGCAGGTCCCGAATTGTTATCACGATTTCAAAACCGGATAGGCGAAGTTGAGAACATGGAAGGTTTCGAAAATTTCGAACTTCTAAAACCCAGCTCTGATAGCAATACTTGGTATGTCTACACACGTTGGGAATCAGAAGAGGCATTCATGGCATGGGTTCATTCACCTGCGTTCGCAAGAGGTCATGCAGAAGCCAATGCGCAACCAGTGGCGCATGGGTCAGAACTCCTTGAATTTGATGTCGTGCTACAAGCTGAAAAAAATCATTCCTAAAAACAATGAAACAGAAAGTATCTATTTCCTGTTTTCCACTCAAACACGTCGTCATTAACTAATGGTTACTATTGCCCTGATTTTCAGTGCAATAACTGTTACTCCGATTTTGGCGGGCCACCTATCAAGCCGGCGTGATGAAGAATCGGGCCCATTCATAAGTAATCACATACTTGGACTTACGTCCTCTCTTGTACTTGTCATCATAATTGCCTTGATTAGCCTCCGTTTCGGGTCTTTGCAGATTACATGGGGGACAGCATGGAATGCCATCTTTGATTATGACGCAACAAATCAGGGTCAAATAGTTGTTAGAGAACTCCGCTTGCCAAGAACAATTCTTGGATTAGCAGCCGGTTCTTGCCTTGCGGTAGCTGGAGCGCTAACGCAAGGCATAACCCGTAATCCATTAGGCGCCCCCGGCATCTTAGGAGTAAATGCAGGAGCAGCTTTCGCAATTGTGACAGCAATATATGCTGCAGACATTGTCAGTCCTGAAGGATACGTTTGGTTCGCCTTCTTCGGAGCAGCTGGTGCCAGCATTCTTGTTTACTTCATCGCTCAATTCGGAGCTGGAGGAGCTACACCTGTGAAACTTGCTCTAGCAGGAGTAGTCATTACCGCTCTACTTGGTGGATGGACAACATCTCTTCTTATCCTCGACTTGGAAACGCTTGATGAAGCAAGATTCTGGCTAGCTGGTTCCATTGCTAGCAGAGGGACTGACGAAATCGCCATCCTATTTCCTATTATCATCATTGGTTTGCTTCTTGGCATCTCCTTAGGTAAACAAATAAATATTCTGAGTCTTGGCGAAGATATCGCAATGTCGTTGGGGCAACGTATTGCCGTTATTCGTCTAGCAGCAGGAATAGTCATTATTCTTCTTTGCGGTTCCGCAGTAGCTATTGCTGGACCGGTAGCCTTTGTGGGCTTAGCAATTCCACATATGGTCCGCTCATTAGTTGGACCAGACTATCGATGGATTCTCGTATACAGTCTTTTCCTTGGCCCCTGTCTTCTCTTAGGAGCAGATGTAATTGGCCGACTCATAGTCCGCCCCACAGAACTCCAAGTTGGTATCGTAACCGCAGCAGCTGGTGCACCGTTTCTAATCTACCTTGTCCGCTTCACCAAACTTTCAGACGTATAGACATGCATTACCTAGCTATCGCAACACCCACATTACAACGATCACTTACAGTCCTTGCTGGGATATGCCTAACCGTTTTCCTCATTCAATTAGCCGACCGCATTCAAACTCGTTCATACGCTTTTCGATGGCAGAATATCTCTAGTCGTATTCAGTTACGAGTTGTATGGCTGTCACTCGGAGCCATCATTGTGATAACTATACTTACCGGGGTCGGTTTAATTGTCGGTGACTATCCAATTCCAGCTTCAAAGGCAATTGCAACAGCACTTTGGGATAGAAATGGAGAATATGACTTCATTATTAACTCTCTGCGTTTTCCAAGAATCGTCGTTGCCATCCTCGCAGGAATGTGCTTTGCCTCATCAGGATTAATTTTCCAATCTCTAATAAACAACCCGCTTGTATCACCAGACATCATCGGTATTAATAGTGGAGCAGCAGTTCTCGCAGTAGCTATTCTTGCCGCAGGGGGCAACATAGAGTATCTACCATGGGCAGCATTTCTCGGAGCTTTACTAACTGCAGCATTAATCTATTTGCTTTCATGGAAAAGGGGAATCTCAGCAACACGACTTGTACTTGTCGGAATCGGAATCAATTCCGTACTCGG
>DBHP01000090.1:0-604 GCA_002295705.1 Candidatus Neomicrothrix sp. UBA825
AATAGATAATTACGATTCCTTTGTATACATCCTCGTCCAATATTTGGGTGAGCTTGGTTTAGAGCCAATTGTGTACCGAAACGATAAATTATCATCTCAGGACATTTCACGTTTAGGTGCAGATGCGATTCTTATAAGCCCTGGGCCGGGAACTCCTCGTGATTCGGGCATCTCTATGGAATTGATTAAAGAGTACAAAGATCAAAAACCCATTTTTGGGGTTTGTCTTGGTATGCAATGCATTGGAGAATTCTTTGGCGGGAACGTGGTACGCGCTCCCAAGGTTATGCACGGGAAAACATCTGCGATAACCCACACAGAAAAAGGCGTCTTTGCCGGAATATCAAACCCACTGGAGGCCACTCGGTACCACTCATTGGTGGTCGAAAGAAAATCTCTTCCAGATTCACTCGAAATAACTGCGGAAACTAATGACGGAATCATCATGGGGTTAAGACATAGGCAATATCAAATTCAAGGAGTACAATTCCACCCCGAATCTATTTTAACTCAAGAAGGCCATTCAATTCTTAGAAACTTTTTTGCGGAAATCTAGAACCTTTTGTTCGATTCGATAATTATGGATCAGGATCAGGATCAGGAT
>DBHP01000090.1:940-6894 GCA_002295705.1 Candidatus Neomicrothrix sp. UBA825
TCAGGATCAGGATCAGGATCAGGGGTCGGCTCGGGATCAGGGTCAGGAGTCGGCTCGGGATCAGGATCGGGATCCGGATCAGGATCAGGATCAGGGTCAGGATCAGGAGTCGGCTCGGGATCAGGCTCGGGATCAGGAGTCGGCTCAATAGCTACCCCAACACAAATGGTTATTGTTATGCCTGGTTCAACTAAGCCAGAGCCAGATGGATATGGATCTTGGGAAGCAACTAGCCCGACATTGGGATCCGCGGGATCAACTGGACACTCTTCTTGAGGTGCAACCATAAACCCACTGTCTCCCAAAATGATTGCAGCCGCAGCTGCACTTTCGCCAATCACTACGGGTAACTCAACTAATGATGGCCCAATTGAAATTTGTATTACAACAGGCTGACCTACGTCGTGTTCAGTTCCAAATTCCGGAACCGTAGCAACAACCCTTCCCTCAGCAATAAAGTCATCATTAACCTCTTGAACAGAAGTGATCCAACCATACTTTTCCTCTAATTCAAAAACGGCAACTGATAAAGCCTGTCCAGTTAGGTTCGGAACCTGATCACTAATACGACCATCTGCAATTTGAAGTCCTATAACAGAAGTCGGCTCTATAAAAGAGCTTGCTTCCGGTTCTTGTTCTGCGACTACACCCGTATCGTATTCATTAGTTTTGATTTTACGTATTTCAATATTCACGAACCCCTGGTTCTTTAATCTATTAAAAGCCTCTTCTTCTGTGAGGCCCACTACAATTGGAACTTGAATTGATTCGGGGCCCACACTTATGACAATGGCAACAGTCTCTCCTTCTTCCAATTCGGTGCCTTGTAATGGAAATTGGCTGAGGACTCTATCAGAAGGCACATCATCCCTAACTTCGGTCGTTATACGCCCTACTTGAAGTCCGCGCGACTGTAATAACGCAATTGCCTGACCTCTATCAAGATCAATGACTAGTGGGACAATAATTCCAGTCGGAGAGACTGGTTCAATCTGTTCTAGAGTAATTTGATCTGTATCCGAACTTGTGGTGTCCTGAACAAAATCAACCAGCAATATTATCAGCGCAACTAATGTGCCAAGAAGACCCAATGTCAATATCCCCCACAACCAGATCCTTCTATCCTGCCGCTCATATGGCTCATAATATTCAGGAGGGTATGGAGGGCCCGGTTCATCTAGTTCGATCACATCTCCTGAAACTGGCTGAGTCATTGCACTAGTTTCAGGAGTAATGGCAGCTTGTTGCAGTGTGGAGTCATCCAACGAATATCGACCAGAAAGAAACCGTACTAGATCGTCTTGTAATTCGGCCGCTGAAGAGTATCGCTGTTCAGGTTTTTTATCTAGAAGTTTGGCAGTTATTATTTGCAAAGCTTCCGGAACCCCAGGTCGCTTTGTAGAAATAGGTTCTGGTTGTTCTTGAACATGTTTGTATGCAATTGAAATTGATGTTTCGCCAGTGAAAGGTAGAGTCCCCGTAAGCATTTCATACATCACTACTCCTAATGAGTAGAGATCACTTCTCCCATCTACAGTCAACCCTTGAGCTTGTTCAGGAGAGAAATAGTTCGCTGTCCCCATGACAGCCCCTGCTTGAGTGAGATCTGCGTCCGAACTTGTCGATATCGCCGTTGCAATCCCAAAATCAGCAACTTTTATTTGACCAGTGTTAGAAATGATGACATTGCCTGATTTCATATCTCTATGTACAACATCACCTTCATGCGCAAAGCCAAGGGCAGAGGCTATACCATCTGCTATCTCAGCCACGCGTGCAGCTGGGAACGGACCTTCTTGACGAATTATTTGAGATAATGTTCGGCCCTCTACGTATTCCATCACTATGTAGTAGGTATTTCGTTCCTTTCCCCAATCAAAAACTCCAACAATGTTGGGATGGCTGAGATTCGCAGCTGCCTGCGCTTCTCTTCTGAAGCGCTCTACAAAATTTGGATCACTGGCAAATTCAGGGAAAAGAACTTTGACTGCAACAGGGCGTCCAAGCAATTGGTCTTCCCCGAGAAAAACTTCAGCCATTCCACCGCGAGCGAGTCGCTTTTTGAGTTCGTATCTTCCGCCGAAGATTATTGAGTCCTTATCAGACATAAATCAAGAGTTTAATAGCGTTTGATTGGATAGTACGTTCACCCTCCAAAGCAGTCATAAAAATGCAACAAATATTAGTCTTCAGATTCAACTTTTGGAGCAGGTGAAATATTTGATATGCCGAACCCGCTGAAGGCGGAATAATGAGCAAATCGCGTTTACCTAACATGATTGGCTTGGATCAGTACTTAGGTAGTTCTAATTTTACTTATTTTTTCAACGAGACTTTTGAGTGCATTGGGGGGTTTCCTTTCAGTAGATTGCTCGCCTTCTTCTGGCGAAAGGGTCTGAACGTCAAATTGAATATTTGAAGAGTTTCTCTTTTTTTTACCTGAAATAACATCTGCAACTATTGCTGTCACGTTATCTAAGCCTTCACTTTCCAGCGCTGATTGAATTAGTTGATCTGCAGCTTTCTGAGGGTCAGATTTGGTTGAGAGTATTTCTGCGATCTTTGTGTCTGAAATCTCATTTGTAAGACCGTCAGAACATAACAAATAACGATCTCCGACTATCAAGTCAATTTCCCATGCGTCAACTTCAATCATTGGTTGATGACCAAGTGAACGTGTTATCACATTACGGTGTGGATGAGACCTTGCTTCAATTCCACTAATTTTTCCACTGTCAACAAGTTCTTGAACCAGACTATGGTCAACAGAAATTTGATGAAGTGCGTTGTTTGTGAAGAGATATATCCTTGAGTCTCCTACATTGACCGCACCAATTCGCTGTGAGGTCTCCTCTGTATTTATTTCTGACAGGGCGCACAGAGTGGTTCCCATACCATCAAGATTTATGTTTTCCTGAGCTCTGACTTGTATGAGGTGATGAGCTTTTTGGACTAGTTCAGCAAACTCATTGATTGATTGGAACCCGTTAGCGCTAATAAGGGTAGTTACGGCTATTTCAGCAGCTATCTCGCCACCTTTATGTCCCCCCATACCGTCAGCAACAGTAATTAGATTTGAGGTAATCCCATATTTGTCCTGATTCGAAGTTCTTACATTCCCAACATGAGTTGCTGCTCCACATTTAAACACAGATGGTTGAGATTGATTTTCAGTATTTAAGTGCTTATTACTCATTCGAGGACCATTAATTTGTTTCGTATATGGATGACATCATGTGCGGTAATTCCTCTTGGCCTTCTTGGATTCTTTAATTTCCTCTCCATTTTGGCTTTCGTTTCTCCTTAAATGCAGTTCTACCTTCGGTTGCGTCCTCTGTTTGATTTGCTACGATCCTCATCGTTTCTCCAAATCTTACCGCTTCAATCCAGCCCATGTTTTGAGTTCTGGTTGCTACTTCTTTTGTCGCCCTAACGGCAAGTGGTGCGGAGCGACATAGCTGTGTAGCTAGCTTGTTCGCCTCTTTCATCAATTCATCAGCGGAGCAGACTTTCCAAACAAAACCCATTTCATGAGCTCTTTTTGCTGTAATTGATTCACCAAGAAGCAGAAATTCCATTGCATGTGACCAATTTAATTTTTTAGGTAGGCGTATTGCGCCAACAATAGTAGGTATCCCGATAGTGACTTCAGGGTAACTAAATGTGGCTTCATTACTTGCGATAACAAAATCACAAAATGTTACAGCCGTTAATCCGTACCCTACACACGGGCCATTAACTGCAGCAATGACCGGTTTGTAAATTTCTTTCCCACTTTCAAAACTATTGATGGTGGGCTTTTCCCAGAAAGTTCCCTTAAAGTCACCTGTGCTCCCAGATGGGTCACGTAAGTCAGCCCCGCCACAGAAAGTAGTGCCGCTGCCAGTAAGGATCGCCACCCATGCAGTCTCATCTTCGCTGAACTTATCCCATGCGTCATTAAGTTCTTTACGCATTTGACCGTTGATTGCATTCTGCTTATCCGGTCGATTGTAAGTGATTATTACAATATTCCCTGATTTCTCATAGAGTACAGTTTGATTTCCCATATAAACACCAAAGTTTCGGAGATAAAGACTTCTTATAACTCAATTTAACCTATTTACGTCCTAGGTCTCTGAGTAAGATATCTTCATCCTACACTACGTAATTTTATTCGTTTATAAGAAGAGCTTCCTTCAAGGCATTCTCTTCAAAATTAAAAAATAGGGGACTCCCCAAGTCTGGGTCTCTACATACGCTATACCCAGGAGCATCAGCTGCAGTAAAGTTACGCACAGAAGATAAGTAGCCTTGCTCACTTGGCTTTGTTAGGTACTCTTCTAGAGCATCAGCCATCGCAACTGATACAGCTGGCAGATAATCAGGGGACTTTATTAGATTTGCCTCGGCCCTATTAGCCAAATATGCGAGCTCTACAAGAGTTGTCGGCGTTCTGGGTCTAGAGAGCATGCCGTATGTGTCTGTCCCACGATTATTTAGGACCCTTATCACGCCAGCATCATATTGGCTTGTCCAAGAAATCCATGAGAATTTATCAAGGGCTTCATACACGGATTGATAAACAAGTGTGCCAAGTCTTGAAGAATTATTTGAATTGCTCTGGACAAATGCCTCAGTGCCAGGATGCCGAGATGGAGCAATGGTAGGCGCATTATGATGGATAGATATCATTGCGTCAGCTTGAAGGTGATCAGCATATAGCCCTCGTGATGCGAGTGGAATATGATAATTGCTTGATCGAACTAAAAAACTATTTATATCCCTTGAGGTTAGTTCACTCTTGAGTGCTTCAGATACTGAAAGATTAACAGAGTGCTCTCGAAGTCCGAAGTAGCCGGCACCTCCATCGATACCTCCGTGTCCTGGATCAATAACTATCTGAATATCTTTTATTAGTTCTCCACCAATTGCTCTTTGGGATCTTCCACATGGGGTCCGAACAATATATTGAGCTACGGAACTATTGGTTGTTTGAGGAAGCTCAACCATAACGACAACATTGACACCGGATAGTGTGACTAGGCCCAGAGGTGGGCGTTCAAGGGTGAGTTCGCTTGAAGTTCCTAAACGTCCCCAATAATCCATACTTTTATTATCGTCAGGGATTCCAGAAGTATTCTGATCTAAATAATTTGAGTTTTTAGGAACTATACCGTTCTTCGTTCCCCACAAAAGTGTGATTGTTCCTGAATCAAATTGTGTGCCTATTGATTTAGCGCTGGAGGCAACTAGCAAATCAGTTTTTCCGTCACCATTGACATCAACATTACCTAGGGCGTCTCCCCAGTGGTCCGCATGACTAATGCCTAAGTTTAATGGTATTTCATCTTGATGAATAGTTCTCGATTCCCTGCTGGTGAGAAGGCCCGCTGTTCCGGGAATTATTGTGATTGCTCCTGTTCGGATGAATGTCCCTGAACCTTCTGCGGGTGCTCCTATTACAAGATCTATTTTAGAATCACCATTAAAGTCACCAGTGGTTAGTACTGAACCCCATCGGTCAAACGCTTCATTGCTATCCTGAATGCCGAAGCTGCCTTGATGTATTCGTGTGGATTTTTGAGATGAAATGCCATCTGTAGATCCATACAGAATGGTGATGCTCCCTGATTGTTGTTTTTCTCCTATGCTCTCATTGGGGGATCCTACTATTAAGTCGTCTATTTCGTCTTCATTGAAATCTCCGGATATTAGGGTTGAACCCCATTGATCATTTTCCTCATTTTTGCCTGGGATTCTGTGGCTATCTTGATGGAATCTCTTGGACGTTTTGGGGTTTAATCCTTCAGCACTTCCGTATATTATTGTGACTGCACCAGATGAGGCGAAAAAACCGTAGTCCTCGCCAGGTGCACCTACAGCAAGATCAGATATTTGGTCTCCATTAAAATCACCCTCTGCTAAGGAGAGACCCCAGTTATCATTGGTTTCATTTGCATCTGGAATGCCTT
>DBHP01000013.1 GCA_002295705.1 Candidatus Neomicrothrix sp. UBA825
CTCGTTATTGGTAGACGTGGCGGGCATCCATCAATCACTACACCTACCGCAGGGCCATGTGACTCGCCAAAGGTGTGGATACGAAAGATTGAACCGAGTGAACTACTCATATTGACATTTTAGGGTAGTTCTTGGGTAGTTTGCTGTGCATTAAAAATAGAAAGTAAAAATTAAGAAAATTAGTCACACAATGATGCGACTTTGATGAGAGCATTCTCGACAACTTCGTTTAGGGCAGGGTGTACGTATAGAAAACCAGAGGCAAGCTCAGTAACTGTCTGCCCAAATTTCATTCCTTGAATGAGTTGATGGATTAAGGTTGAAGCCTGTGGTCCCAAAATATGAGCGCCAATGAGTAATCCGTTTCTAGGATCTGCAATAATTTTGCATATTCCAATCTTTTCTTCCATCGCCCAGCCATAGGCAACGTCCCCATACTCTTCAACTGCAACCACATACTGAATCTCAGCAGTTTTGGCCTGTTGCTCCGTGTAGCCTACTGAAGCAACCTGCGGATTTGAAAAAATCGCATGCGGGGTAGGGTCTAAGTCCACTTTCATTAAACTCTTGTTTACGAGATTATGGGAAACAACTTTCGCTTCAGCATTTGCAGTGTGTTTGAGTTGGGCAGGATTAGTAACGTCGCCCAAAGCCCAAATGTTGTCAGCAGTTGTTCTCATGTACTCATCAGTAACGATATAGCCATCATTTGTTTCAATGTTCGCAGCTCTAACATTGAGTGACTCTAAATCTGGCAGACGACCAGTAGCCAAAAGCAACTCATCTACCTCTAAAACACCTGTCGTTTCGTCATCAAAGTTAAGCTGAATACCGTTATTACTTTGGCGGACTTTACTAACGGTAGCTTCAAATCGTAAATCAACTTTATCCTGGAAGGCCCTATTGAAACGTTCCCGAATAGAAAAGTCTTCCTTCGCAAGAAGAGTATTTCCTCTGACGAGCATTATTACCTCACAACCAAATGAGCTAAAGACGTGAGCGAGCTCTACAGCGATATAGCCACCTCCGATAATACCGAGACGCTTCGGTAGTTCAGGAATCCGCATGATCGTATCTGACGTGTGATACCTGACATTAGACAACCCATCTATTTCTGGAAGAACAGGAGTTGCGCCAGTTGCAATCACTATTTGCTTTCCTGTAATGATCTCATCGTTGATATTTATTTCGTCTCCTGAAATAAATGAAGCTTCTCCATTAAAAACCGTAATATTTGAAAGGCTATGCCGGTACGATTCGCCTGCAATTGCGATCGGGTCAATTCGGCCGAATACTCGATCCTGTATTTCCTGCCAATTTCCCGAGTAATTCTCTGTAGTGATTCCTAACTCACTAGAGCGGTTAATCTCTGTTAAGACATCAGCCACATAAATGAGCATTTTTGAAGGAATACAACCTCTGTTTAAGCAAGTACCACCGAAAGCACCTTTTTCTATAATTGCTATATTTAGATCGTCGAATTCGGGTGTGATTATCGTATTCCCTGACCCCGTACCAATAATGATTACATCAAAATCTATCATTTTAGAAATCTTGTTTTAGTCAGTGTCATTTAAATGCTCTTCAACCAAATTTGCGCGCAGCATCGGGTTTCGGGCTAATTCTATGTCTCTATGCCGACTCTTAATGGCGTCATGGAATGTATTTTCTGTAAAGATATAGAACTGCTTTGATTCAACAGCTTTAAATACTAAGTCAGCAACGCTATCAGGATCTAGCGCCAGATTGTAAATCTCTCTAACTGCCTCTTTGCGAGTATCGTGATCATCTGGTTCAGTCAGCGAAACATTGCCAGTCAAAATCTCCGGTCTGTTTCTTTCACTGTCTAAAATATTTGTCTTTACTAATCCAGGGCAGAGTACGCTCACCCCAACTTCAGTGCTTTTCTCTTGCAACTCATAACAAAGTGTTTCGGCGATGCTCAAGACTGCGTGCTTTGATGCATTATAAACGCCCATATTTGGGTAAGAAAGGTGGCCAGCAATTGATGAAGTGATCACGATATGCCCGTTATTATTCTTTTCCATGAAAGGCAGGAAAGCGTTTAATCCATAGATGACCCCCCACAAATTCACGCCTAGCACCCATTCCCAGTCAAGTACGTCAGATTCTGAAATTGAGCCCCCTGCCCCAACTCCTGCATTTAAACAAAGGATGTAAGGAGGGGCAAACGCCGAAAAGATTTGCTCCTTAAAGGACCGGACAGAGTCAAGATCGGAGACATCGACTACGATACCCGTGGCCAATATCCCCTCGGATCTAAGTTCGGAAATTGCGAGATCTAGAGCTGCCTCTTCGATATCACCAATGATTATGTCATTCCCTTCTTTGCCGAAACGAAAAGCTAAAGATTTTCCTATTCCGCTTGCACCTCCAGTAATAACTACGCTGCTTCTTTCTTTAATCATTGTTCCTTTCTACCAGAGATGCTGAATAGGGGGCTAGTCTTGTAATCATCAATCAAGGAGTTAAACGAAATGGAAACGCTGAAAACAGCAGTTCTTTTTCCTCTCCGCTCAGGAGAGAGTGATCTATCTGCTCTGGCTGAAAATTATCCATTTGAATTTTATTTGACTCCCTATCTTGAGAGTACTGAATTAAGATCCAGCCGAGGATTAAACCAAGGTATAAATTCTACAAATATTGAAGAACCTTTGGTGTCTGACAATTACCTCAATATTTGGGCAGAATGTAACTCGGTAATCGCCATGGACTTACCATCCAATGTTGCTTCACTATTTCCAAATCTGAAATGGGTTCAAGGTGTCTCTGCTGGCCATGATCATATCAACACTGATGAATTGAAGAGAACCGGAATCTCATTAACAACTGCCAAGGGAATAGCCTCAGGTGCCATAGCTGAATTTGTTTTCTCGCGACTGCTTCAAGAGATGAAGCACTTGCGAACACTAGACGAACAGCAGCGAGAAAAGATCTGGCACGCAAAATTTGGTAATCAACTCAAAGGGAAAACGATAGGGGTTGTGGGTGTTGGTTCAATAGGTCAAGAAATCGCAAAGCGAGCCAAAGCATTCGACATGCGAGTATTGGGTATCAGGAGACGCTTGGAACTCGCCGCTCCCGAATCGGTGGATATCCTTTACCCATTTTCTGACATCGATGTGCTTCTCGGAGAATCTGATTTTGTTGTTATGGCTGCTCCCTCGACAAAAGAAACAAAGGATCTTTTTGATAAATCTAGATTCTCAAAAATGAAAAAGGGTTCAATATTTGTAAATATCGCAAGGGGGATACATGTGGTTGAAGCAGACTTAGCTAGTTACCTCTCTAACGGTCATCTCAGAGCGGCTATCTTGGACGTTGTGCGAGATGAACCTCTAGACTTCAACAGCGACCTATGGACCGCACCAAACTTATACTTATCACCTCATTGCTCGGTTTCCTTTGACGAGTACGAAAAGAACGCAATTGATCTTTTCGTTCAAAACGCCATTCGCATGTTTGATGGCGATGAACTAATTAATCAGGAGTTCTAAAGCTATTTTCGTTTGAAATCCGGTTTGCGCTTTTGTGAAAAAGCCTTCGGTCCTTCCTTCGCATCTTCACTTGCAAAAACTGCCCATCCATAATCATATTCATAGTCAAGGGCTTCCTTTTCAGTCATCCCGCTAGTTTCGTGAAGAGTCCTTAGAATCGCCTCAACTGCAAGCGGCCCATTCTCTGCAATCATTTCAGCTATTTCCATAGCCTTCGCTAATGCTTGACCGTCAGGAACAACATGTCCGATTAAACCAACATCTTTAGCCTCTTTGGCAGAAATATGTTTTCCAGTTAGTAGGAGTTCGGCAGCAACTGTGTATGGAATTTGGCGGGGGAGTCTCACCGCAGAACCACCCATCGGGTAGAGACTCCATCGCGCCTCGGAAATGCCGAATTTTGCACTCTCTCCAGCTATTCGGATATCCATTGCTTGAAGAATTTCTGTTCCGCCCGCTATAGCGACACCTTCAACTGCAGCTATGAGCGGTTTAGAGGGCCTGTAAGATCTTAAGAGCCCTTTCCAATGGATCTCTGGGTCCTCCTTAGACCTAGCCCTCATATCAACACCAGTATCAGCGTCATCCGCATCGCCTGACATAGCTTTAAGATCAGCTCCGGAGGTGAAATTGCCTTCAGCACCAGTAACGATCACGCAGCGAATATCGTCATTTTCTGATGCTTCAACAAAAGCATCGTACATCCTTACAATCATCGGCCCCGATATAGCATTCATACGCTTCGGTCTATTCAAGGTAACGGTCATAACATGGTTTCTGATATCTACAAGTGCATCCGGCATAACTCAACCTTTCGTTTTATGAGTATAAGTTAATCTTGAAAATCCTCAATACTGGGGCAACTACAGACAAGGTTTTTGTCACCGTATGCTCCATCAATCCGTCCCACTGGAGGCCAATATTTTTCATCTTTTGCTGAAAGTAGGGGATATACAGCCTCTTCGCGCGAATAAGGGTAACTCCAGTCGGAAGAAACCGCACATTCAGCGGTGTGGGGCGCATTCCGCAACATCGAGTTCTCGTATTCGTAGAATCCATCAACTATTTGGTTGATTTCTTGTTTAATAGCAATCATGGCATCGCAGAATTTATCAATTTCAGTCAAAGATTCAGATTCAGTGGGCTCTATCATTAGTGTTCCAGGGACAGGAAATGACATAGTTGGAGCGTGGAAACCGAAATCCATTAAACGCTTCGCAATGTCATCAGCAGAAACCCCGCATCTCGTGGTAATTGGACGAATATCAATAATGCACTCATGCGCAATGAAACCGTTCTTGCCGGTAAAAAGTATGTCGTAGTGCTCAGATAAGCGTTTAGCTACGTAATTTGCACTCAAAATTGCAGTTTTGGTTGCAAGCGTAAGCCCCTCAGCGCCCATCATCGCTATATATGCCCAAGATATTGGAAGAATTCCCGCAGATCCCCATGGGGCCCCGCTTACGCTTCCAACAACACTTGCAGATTGCAATTCAGGTGCTAATGGATGAGATGGAAGATATTCACTAAGATGCTCAGCGACAGCCACAGGGCCAACTCCTGGTCCTCCGCCTCCATGTGGAATACAAAATGTTTTATGTAGATTTAGGTGAGAAACATCTGCTCCAAATTTCCCGGGTTGTGCGATTCCGACAAGCGCATTTAGGTTTGCTCCGTCGAGATAGACTTGACCGCCGTGATCATGAATAATTTTGCATATATCAGAGACAGTTTCTTCATAAACACCATGAGTTGAGGGATATGTAATCATGATTGCGCTTAAAGTATCAGAGTACTGCTCTGCCTTATTCGCCAAGTCGACTAGATCAACATTTCCGTTCTCGTCACAGTCAACTACAACTACCTTCATTCCAGCCATAACTGCGCTGGCAGCGTTAGTACCATGAGCGGATGCTGGAATTAAACATATATTTCTAGATTCTTCACCATTTGCGTAATGATATGACCTAATAGCAAGCAAACCAGCAAATTCACCTTGCGACCCAGCATTTGGTTGAAGACTGACAGCAGCATATCCGGTTATCTTTACAAGCCAGTCTTCCAATTCAGATATGAGTTGGTCGTACCCTTTGCGTTGTTCAGCGGGAACAAAAGGATGGATATTAGCGAACTCATCCCAAGAGATAGGAATCATTTCAGTGCTGGCATTTAGCTTCATTGTGCAAGAACCCAAAGGGATCATTGTTCGATCAAGTGCTAAATCCTTGTCAGATAGCCTTCGAATGTATCGAAGCATTTCGGTTTCGCTTCTATATAACGAGAACACACTTTGTTGACAGAAATTTGATTTTCTTAGTACTTTTTCCGGTAATGATGAAGCCACACCGCTTTGGAGTTCATTATCGGTAAAAGCTAGAAGGAGATTATTAACTATCTCTCTGTTGGTTGTTTCATCAAAGGAGACACCAATATGGTCCGAGTCAACTAAACGAATATTCAAACCATGTTGAAGTGCCTTCTTAACATATAGTTTCGCTTCGCCAGGTATTCGCACCGTTATAGTGTCAAACCAGTTTTCCGTTAAGACCTCGTATCCTGATTCGGTTAAGGTTGCGGCAAATTCGTTCATGAGGGAATGCGTTCGCTGAGCAATATCTTTTAATCCCTCTGGCCCATGATAAACGCCATACATTCCTGCGATAATGGCAAGTAAAACTTGAGCAGTGCAAATATTGCTGGTTGCCTTCTCTCTGCGGATATGTTGTTCACGTGTCTGAAGCGCTAATCGAAAAGCAGGATTACCCTGTGCATCTATGGAAGCGCCCACTAGCCGCCCAGGTAAAGATCGTTTATAGGCTTCTTTGACGGCAATATATCCGGCGTGTGGACCACCGAAGCCCATTGGAACACCGAAACGCTGAGAACTTCCAACAACCACATCCACCCCTAGTTCCCCAGGAGGGGTGAGCAAGGCTAATGCCAGTAAATCTGCGGAAACTCCAATTAAGATTCCGTTTTCCTTGTGCTCACGTATGCCCTCGCTTAGGTCCCTAACCTCACCGGATGCTCCTGGATACTGGTAAACAACGGCGAAGCAATCGTCGGGTGCTTGATTCGGATCGCCAATTACCACATTAATTCCCATTGCTTCTGCTCTGGTCAGAACAACTGATTTGGTCTGGGGAAGGGAATCACTATCCAGGAGAAAAGTATTTTTAGAAGACTTCTGCACGCGATAAAGCAATGTCATCGCTTCAGCCACAGCAGTTGGCTCATCTAGAAGTGATGCATTCGATAGCTCACAACCCGTTAGTTCACTCACAAGTGTTTGATAGTTAAGTAGCGCTTCTAGGCGCCCTTGCGATATCTCTGGTTGATAAGGTGTGTAAGCCGTATACCAAGCTGGATTCTCTAGAATATTTCGTTGAATAACTCCGGGCGTGTAGTTGTTATAGTACCCAAGGCCGATGAGCGAAGTATGAACCTTATTCTTCGTAGCAATTTCTTTTAACTTCATTAGAGCTTCGACTTCAGTCAGCGGATCGGGCAGTAGAAGAGGCTCTGATACTTCGCGTATATTAGTTGGTACTGCTAAATCGATAAGTGAATCTAAGCTTTCAAGACTAAGCGTCCTAAGCATCGTTGACACATCAGATTCAGCAGGCCCTATGTGCCTTCTGGGAAATTCATTAAATTCTGTCATTTTAGGTACCTCGAATTAGACGATGTCCCCCTCTGTCTTGGTACCTGAGAGCTTCGACGTTCGTCTTTCCCCTTCGGTGAATGAATAAACATTCTTTCCAGATAGCTAATCAGAGCGGTTCATTTGCCTGAGAGTTTCGGGGGGACCCTTGCTCCTTCGGCGCCAACTAAGTTGATCTCTCCCGCAATGAATATTGCAGCTAGTGAAAACTTTAGCTTAAATATTCTAGTCGTGCCTTTTATAGCTAATTAATCAGTCGGAAAAGTTGATGCACGGTCAGTCAAGCCAAACTTCTCGAACCTGCCCCAGAATCCATGCTCATATAACCCGTAACCGACATAATCATCGTATTCGAAGCGGCCAACATGATCTACGATCCCATATTGGCCTATCCCTGATATTGATGAAACATCATTAACAAGTCCCTGAACTACGACGTCCGGCCCTTGATACATTCCATGACGCCAATCTTCCTCAATGCCATATCCAGTTCCCATAGCTACATAGTTTGCTAACAAAGGAGTGCACTTCATACTAATTTTAGCCTTTGGAAAATGAATCACAGAACCACTCAACATCCTCGTCCCAGGAACTAGTTCATGTTCATATTCTGGACGTCCTAGCCATTCGTTAGGCTTATCCGGATCATGCCAAACTCGCATAGCCTCCTCTAGCTCGCGAATTCCCTCATTGGTTTCCTGTAGCATGTAAATAATTGAATGATCCTTGAAGTCAACTGGGTAATAGTTCCATAATCCTTCCATAACAGATACACCTTGACGGATGCCATCAGATTCCTTTTCTCCAACAGGCCTCACGCCCCAAGAGCGATCTCGACTACCCCCCCAACTTTCAGGTGAAATATCCCAGCTATGATCCGGAGTATGTAAATGCCCTGTCCAGCGCCCAAGTTGAGCGAACCTCATAGTATCAAAAACTACCTTTCCCTCTCTTCTAAGGTATTGTCGAGGTTCCTCAAGAGGGTGATGTGACGCAGTCCACGTGACATCCAAATCGATACCCCATTCATTCGGCTCGCATTTAACGCGCAACGATTTAAGCGGATCTAAAATCTCAATTGATATCGGACCAACCTTCAGTTCAGATCTATCGTGGAGTGGTCGAGAAGCTCGAATGACACGGTGCTTATCTTTGGTTCCTACTGCTACGAAAGCATCCGTAACCCCCAAATTTGGATACTGCCCCAAACCGAAAATCGTCATGACCTCGTCAGAAGAGCCGTGAAGATTAAAATAATAACGGTCGTAGAAGTTCCTATCACTAGTCGCTGGGTGTCGAATATATTCTGCGGTCTGATGAACTGGGTAATCATCCCATGAAGATACGGACATACTTCTCCTTATGTAGTCAACGTATAGCATATTCGGAGAATTCATTGACCTAAAATTTGGAAACTAAGATCTACTCTGGCCGGGATTAGAGAAAATGTGAAACCTGAGACCATCCTCCGATGTCAGGAGGAGGAATAACGTGGTCGGCAATATCTATAAGTCTCTTTTCAGCGCCAGTAACAACAATTGATGTATCTGCATGGGTTAACATCTCTATGTCATTTCCGGCATCACCAACAGTAACGATTCGGGATGGCGAAAAGTTCGTATATTCACACCACTGAATTATCCCAGACCACTTTGAAATGTTGAATGGTTGCACGGTCAATGAGTAGTCATCAAATATTTGGTCCTTATACAGGGAGGGATTAGCGAATCCGCTGTCACTGAGATCCTTTGAAACTTCTTCTAGGTTCTCCTTTGGCATGCCAAGAATACAAAAGTTGAGAATATCTAACCGTTGCAAGTAACTATCCAAATCTGGCACCATGATAAGGTCTGGTCCGATTGCCTCAAGATGCCCTTTACTAGTAGTCGGGTTACATGCATAAACGTAACTATCGTCGGCATAAAGAGTTGGAGAAAGGCCATATTTATCAAAAATCTTGAGAATCTCAATACTTTCTTTATGTGAAAAACCAACTGAAAATAATCTCTTTTGAATAGCGAAGTCGTAACACAAAGAACCGTTAAGTAGAAGACAAGGAACTCGCCAACCAAACTTGGCAAAAGTATCTGCAACAATACGAAAGCGTCGTCCTGTTGCAATCAAAATAGTCACTCCATTATTTTGTATTTGTTCAAATGCTTTTAAAGATTTCTGGTGGCACAACTCACCATTAAACCAGAGTGTCCCATCAAGATCAGTCACAAGTAATTGTTGGTTATCCAAAATTCACCTAATCTCCAAAGCGTTGTTTCTGCAAACTACACAATAGATCATCTACAATACAAACATGTCAAAGAATCGTATCCCAGCAGTAGATGGCATGTTCACAATGGATTTTGAAAATCCTCAACTTATTGGTGGAAGAAGCAAACGCACAGGTAGCTATTACTTTCCGAAAGATTTAAGTGGTTCGGATCCTGCAGGAGGAGAAAGTGGGGACCGTGAAGAAGTATTCCTTTCAACAGTTGGAACTATCTGGAGTTACACAACTGCCAGTTACCCTCCTGCTCTGCCTTACCAGTTAGTTGAGCCCTTCGAGCCTTTTGTTATTGGCGCTGTGGAACTGGAGAAAGAGAATATTGTTGTATGTGGACAAATGATGCCTGGAATAGAAATTGGTGACATCAATGTTGGAACCAAAGTGAAGCTAGCATTGGACGTTCTATATGAGGACGAAGAAACAGAACACATTGTCTGGAAATGGGACTTACTGGGAGAGGTGAGAAGTGACAACTAGTGAAATAGCTGTACTCGGTGTTGGGATGCACAAATGGGGTAAATTTCCAGGGAAGACGTTTGTTGATATTGGGGTAGAAGCTGCAAGAAATGCACTCGACGACTCCGGAGTCGAATGGGATGAGATCCAATTTTTATCTGGAGCCAATACAGTCCGAAACGGATATCCGGGGTGGGTCTCCGCATCTACATTTGCTAACGCATTAGGATTTCAGGGATGCCAAATAGCCTCAAGTTACGCTGCGTGCGCCTCTGGTGCTACTGCATTGTCCATCGCCAGATCACAAATCCTCTCAGGTATATGCGATGTAGCTCTCGTAATTGGAGCAGACCAAGTAGCTAAAGGAATGTTCGCACCAGTTCCGGGAGATCGTCCCAATGATGTTGATTGGTTGCGCTTTAGACTTATGGGTTTATCCAACCCTGCTTATTTCGGAATGTTCGCACGAAGAAGAATGGCTCTTTACGGAGACACTCAAGATGATTTTGCAGCTGTTAAAGTAAAGAACTCAGAACATGGATCGAGTAATCCAAACGCACGATATGCAAAAGTGTTCTCCATTGATGATGTGAACGCATCGCCTGTGGTTGCTGACCCGCTTCGCCTTCTAGAAATTTGTTCAACGAGTGATGGCGGTGCTGCGCTAGTAGTCTCAAGCCTTGACTACGCTAAGAAAAGAGGCATCAAAGACCCTGTTAAAATTGCAGGAATTTCTACAGTCAGCCCAACCTACCCAAATGCAATTATTGATATGCCATATTTCGCATCCGACTCTTGGCACTCTGTCGGCGATCAGCACCATACTTTCAAGAATCAGATAGCACGCCATGCATATAGAGAAGCGGGAATCACCCCTTCAGATCTGGATTTCGCAGAAGTTTATGATCTAAGTTCAGCATACGAGCTTGATTGGTATGAGCACATAGGTCTCTGTGAGCGAGGTGAGGCCAGAAATCTTCTACATAGTGGCGACACCAGGATAGGGGGTAAAGTACCAATAAATCCCTCCGGCGGTCTAGGAGCATTTGGTGAAGCCATACCTGCGCAAGCAATTGCCCAGGTCTGCGAGCTAACTTGGCAGCTAAGAGGACAGGCAGCGGGTCGACAGGTAGAAAACGCACAGATTGGTATGTCAATCAACTATGGAATGTTCGGACACGGTAGTTCGGTCATAGCAAGGATATAAGATGACAATAAATTACGATATAAACGATAAAGGCGTACTGGAAGTTGTAATGGAGAATCCACCAGTTAACGCATTAGGCATAGCAGATACAGAGCAATTAGCGAGCATATTTGAATCAGTCTCAAGAAATCCTGATATAAAGGCGGCGATATTAACGGCGGTGGGAAAAGGTTTTTGCGCAGGAGTCGACATTAAAGAAATAGAAAACCTACCAGCAAACGAGGGAATACTACGAATAAATAAATCTTGCTATGATGCTTTCGCTTCAGTTTATGAGTGCGCCGTACCAGTTATCGTAGCCGTTAACGACTTTTGCCTTGGTAGTGGGGTCGGTCTCGCAGGTGCGGCCGATATCGTTGTAGCTGCAGAAGGTGCGCAATTCGGACTTCCAGAAGTTGATAATGGAGCATTAGGTGCCCTAACACACTTAACACGTCTTGTCCCTCAGCAAAGAGCCAGGCAGATGCTTTATACCTGTGAAACTGCAGGAGCTGAGGAACTAAAAGACTATGGAACTGTCTACGAGGTTGTTCCCCTTAAAGAGCTACTAACTTTGGCGAGAAAAATCGCTAACAAAATAGTTTCAAAACCTTCAAAGACTATTCGAGCCGCTAAAGAATCTGCTAACGGCATCGAACTAGTGAATATTCGGAATAGCTATAGATTCGAGCAAGGTTTTACATACGAACTCAATCTTGCGGGTGAAGGCGAGAAGGCCCGGCAAGCATTCATTGACGGTAAGCGGAACACATAAAACAATTAGATCTATCACATCAATCTGACCTGACAAAGAAATCGGTGTATTCTTTGACTAATAAAAATCACAAATCGGGGGATTATGCGAAGACACATAAAAGCGCTATCAATAGTTACTGTTTTATTACTTCTCTCAGTCGCATGTGGAGGTGGTAGCGATCGCGATGCGGCAGGAAATAATCCAACAAGTGAAAGTTCGAGCTCCGAAACAGAAAGCTCACGTGAATCATCGGCAGAAACAGCAGAGCAAGGTAGTGCACCAGTAGAAAGCGAATCGTCATCAAGCTCCTCGACAAATCCTAACGAAAATGAAGAAACTTCCGTTGACCCGCCAGAAACTGAATATGAAATGTTCGGTGACATCGTGTGGCCCTGCAACCCAGGAACAGCAACAGGCGCAACAGATCAAGGAGTCACTGACACAAGTATTTTAATCGGTGGTGGAGATGACCGTGGCTATGCTGCATCCCTAGGCTTAAATATTACCCAAACTGATACGCTCAAAGCTTTTGTAGAAAAATGCAACGATTTAGGAGGAATCAATGGAAGGGAAGTCCTGGTCGAATTATACGATGCAAAAATCTTTGAAGTTAGTAATGTCTGGCTAGATGCCTGTCCAAGAATGTTCATGATGGTGGCAGAGGGTTTCGCAGTTGATTCTCTAGGTGAAGAAACAAGAGTCCAATGCGAACTGGCGCATATACCCACTTATACAGTTAGCGCAGCCGCCGCACACGGACCAATGATGATACAACCAGTACCTAACCCCTCAGACCGCAATCCATTATCAATGGCTTCCTACATTGCAGAGACGTACCCCGACGCAATAGCAAAATCTGCAACTATGTTTGGAAACTTTGCCGCAACGATTGAGACAAAGGATAAAACTTTATCTTCGTACCCTCCACTTGGATTCGAATTCATAGCAAACCTTGAATACAACATTGTCGGAGAGGACGACTGGACTCCATTTGTCCTAGAATTAAAGAACGCTGGAGTAAAACATATCTATTTCACAGGAACGTGTTTACCGAACTATCAAGCATTTCGCTCAGCAGCATCTGTTAATGGATTTGATGCCATCTACACTACCGATGCTAATTTCTATGAAAATAGTTGCCGAGAAGCGAATGACGATGGAGTGATGAATAATACCTATGTGCGTATGGCTTTCATACCATTTGAAGAACGCAACTATTCTCCAGGAGTCAATGACTATCTGGAGATTATGGAAGAGAAGGGCGGGGAAATAGCATTGCTAGGAATGCAGGCCGCCTCAGCGTTCCTTCTTTGGGCAACAGCGGCAAAAGCTTGCGGATCTGATTTGACCAGATCATGTGTTCTGGAGGAAGCAGCAAAGATTGATGAGTGGTCAGGTGGAGGCATGCATGTGGCGAGCGACCCTGGGGTAAACGAACCGCCGCCATGCGGAATTGTGATTGAATTAGTCGGAACTGCATACGAACGTATCTTCCCAAGTGAACCAGGAACCTATGAATGTAATGAAAGTTGGAACGCTGGTTTTACTAATAGGTGGACGGACGATGCAGAACTGGATGAGAACAGAGTTTCGCAAAAATTCACTACTGAGTAGCACATTAAAATGACAGAGCTTATAACGTTTACAGTTGTCGGCTTAGCGATAGGCTCAATCTACTCCATAGCATCAGTCGGTTTAGTAGTGACTTACACTACCTCAGGTATCTTTAATTTTGCCCATGGCGCCATCGGTATGTTCGCTGCATTTATTTACTGGCAACTACGTTGGGATTCTGCTTGGGGAGGTGAATGGCCAGCACCTATAGCTCTGGCGTTCGTTCTCTTAGTCGTATCGCCATCTTTAGGCATCCTACTGCAAGCAATTGTAATGAAGGGACTTGAGGGGACTTCAGAGACGACGAAGCTCGTTATCCCAATTGCAGTTATGTTGGCTTTTATTGGCATGACTAATTGGATATGGCAAGATTTTGAATCACGAATTCCTGAGCCATTTTTTGGGCGGGATTCTAAATGGGAGCTTGGAGAAGCATTCATAACAACTCATCAGACAATTGTCGTTGTAGTAGCAATAGTTCTTGCCATTCTCCTTAAGGTGTTACTGACAAGTACTCGCCTGGGGATCACTATGCGAGCCGTTGTTGACAACCAAGAACTTGTTCGCCTTAATGGAAGTAATCCCAACACTTCTGCTCTTCTAAGTTGGGTGATCGGCTCTGCGTTAGCGGGATTGGCTGGGATACTAATATCGCCTCTTTTAGGAAGCTTAAATGTGCTCGCTTTAACGCTGCTCGTTGTGAATGCATATGCTGCCGCAATATTTGGGCGCCTCAAAAATCTACCCTTGACCTTCCTTGGCGGTATAGCGATCGGCTTAGCAGTATCATACTGGAATTGGGTATCAGGAACCGGCCGGAAATGGCCATGGCTATCTGAGCTACGAGCGACAATTCCAGTCTTGATACTATTTGCTATTCTTATCGTCTTGCCTCAAGAACGCCTTCGAGGAGCTGCAATAAAAAAACATCGCGAAGTCTTCAGAACCCCGAATATGAAGTCATCAATTATCTGGGGAATCGCTTTTGTCCTAATCATTTCGGGATTGACCCCAATGCTTGAAAGCAAATGGGAATTCAGTCTTTCGAAAGGTATAGGTTTTAGCATTATTGCATTATCTATGGTTCTCCTAACTGGATATGCTGGGGAAATCAACTTAGCACCACTTGCATTTGCCGGTATAGGTGCTCTTTCCGTTTACCAATTTGATGTGGGCTCTACGGTTGAGACCGGCGTAGGATTCGCAACATTAGCAACACTTTTAGCCTTACTTTTTGCCTTCCTAGTATTATCTGCATTTGGATT
>DBHP01000072.1:0-2089 GCA_002295705.1 Candidatus Neomicrothrix sp. UBA825
TGAATTAAAAGATAGGCCTTTAGGGATGCCCCTTCCGTTGCTCTTGAGTGATATCAGCCAAGTCGGAACTATCAGTTCGTTTGAAAGCAAAAGTCTTAGCACACTTGCAACAGCGTTTTGGCCAGGTCCACTCACCTTGGTTCTTCCGGACGCTGTTAAAGCATCCAATAGCTTTGTAGCTCAAGATGGCACTATTGCGGTGAGGAGCCCCGATCATGATTTCATTCAGTCACTTTGTAAAGTTGTGGGCCCAATTGCTGCGACCAGCGCAAATCTTCATGGAGAACCCACTCCACTCCGTATCTCAGGAATGCCCAAGGCTTTTGAAGCCGTTGATTTGATGATTGATGGAGGAGAATGTTCTTACGGAGCAGCCTCAACTATCCTTGACCTCTCAAAGGAACACGTAGAGGTTCTCAGAGAAGGACCGATCACAAAAGATTCAATCTTAAGCGTGTTGGAATAGTCTTTCTTGGCCTGCTGCTACAAGGATCTGTTAAATCATCACATCCTCTGCTGAGAGGAACTAGCTTCTACTATATGGAAAAGATTGCCGTGGGTAGTGATCATGCGGGTTTCGGTTTGAAGACTGATTTGGTTGGCTTCTTGGAAGAGTTAGGTTACGAAACATTAGATCTCGGGACAAACAGTCATGACCGAGTAGATTATCCAGACTACGGGGCTGCAGTAGGTCAAGCTGTAACAGAAGGGAAAGCAGATTTAGGCTTGCTGGTTTGCGGAAGTGGTATAGGTATTGGCATGGCTGCAAATAAGATTTCTGGAGTAAGGGCTGCAACGGTTCATGACGTAACGTCAGCGCATCTTGCTCGTGAGCATAATAACGCAAACATAATTTGCTTCGGAGAGCGCCTGATAGGTCCAGAAATAGCTCGCGAGTCGCTAGTTGCTTTTCTGAACGCTGAATTTCAGGGTGGCAGACATGCCGAGCGCGTACAGAAGATTAGTGAATTAGAATCCTAAAACCTTCCGACGAAGTCTGAATGCTTTGGTTCGCAGTTTCTAATTCAAAGTTTGTTCCAGCTGCGCATCTGCCTGAAATCTAGTCCAAAGTTAATATAAAGAAAATGCATAATTTAAGAGTTTAGATGAGCGAGGTGACCTCTGGATAGAGAGGGTTCTCTCGTAACAATTTTGCAGATCTTTCTCTGGCCGAAGATTGCACAACATCAGAAAGAATGAATTTAGCTTTCGACCGATCACCAGAAGGGGTAGTTGCAGGGCTAGCTGAAGTTAGCGTGGAGCAGATGATATCAGCTACTTCATCCATGTCTGCGCAGGACATTCCAATGCTTGTCAACGCTGGAGTTCCTAACCTAATTCCCGATGTATACCATGCGCCGTTGGGGTCAAAGGGAATAGAATTTCGATTAACTATTACTCCCGCTTCCTCTAAAGCGCTTTCAGCTTGCCTCCCTGTGAGATCAAAACTCCTGACATCCACGAGGACTAGGTGATTTTCAGTCCCTCCTGTCACGAGCCTGCCCCCTCTCTTCTCAATGCCCTCGGCAAGAGCACGAGCGTTATCCACTACCTGCTGAGCATATGATTGGAAACTAGATGATTTTGCTTCAGCAAATGCAACTGCTTTAGCAGCCATAATATTTGCTAGAGGACCTCCAAGGACCATAGGGCACCCTTTATCGATGTGCTCAGCTAAACCTGGCTCATTAGAAAGTACTATTCCACCACGCGGCCCTCGTAAAGACTTATGAGTTGTTGAGGTGACTATATGAGCATGGGGGATAGGGTCGTATTCTTCAGTGAAAACCTTTCCCGCTACAAGACCAGAAAAGTGAGCCATGTCAACCATTAGTACCGCATCAACTGAATCAGCTATTTCACGCATCTTGGCGAAGTTCACTTTCCGCGGATACGCGGAATAGCCAGCGACAATTACCAAAGGACGGAATTCGTTCGCTAAAGCTTGTATGTTCCCATAATCTAATTGTTCTGTTTCAGGGTTAACACCGTATGACCTTTGGCTAAATAGTTTCCCTGAAATGTTCGGGCGAAACCCATGAGTAAGGTGACCTCCAGCATCAAGCGACATGCCAATCATTCTCTGATT
>DBHP01000072.1:2479-5650 GCA_002295705.1 Candidatus Neomicrothrix sp. UBA825
AAAGGGGCTTCGATGCGGTATGAGAGAAGTGCCCAGAAGGCTACTAAATTCGCATCAATTCCTGAATGAGGTTGGACATAAGCGTAGTTAGCCCCAAATAGATCCTTCGCATGTTCGCAAGCGAGGGTTTCGACTTTATCAACAAACTCACATCCGGCGTAGAATCTATGCCCTGGAGTTCCTTCAGCGTATTTGTCGCTAAACCAATTTCCCATTGCAAGGAGAACAGCAGGAGAAGCATAATTCTCCGAGGCGATTAATTTAAGTTGACTACGTTGGTTCTGAAGCTCTGCGCGGATGTAGTCAGCTATCAGTGGTTCGGTCTGATTGATAACATCCAGTCCGAATTTAAAAGCCTTTGACTCCGGTGACAGATTCTCTGCATCATCGTTTCCGCTCATAATTCTCCTAGGCAACTGTATATACCATGAGCCTACTTGATTTCTTTGATGGCTTGATAGCCATAGAAATATCTCTCCGCAGTAACATTTGATATTATTTCTTGTTGTTCACTATCGAATTCGTAAGGCGTGGTGGTAGATTGCTTAGAGATTTATAGCAGCTGTCCGTTGCGGTAAGGAGCTACAAAGTGGTGGCAAAGTCAGTTAGAGCTCTTGAAGCGGCTGAGGATGGTGTCGTAGCTGCTTTTGAGTTAGTGCTAACACCCGCTCTCTTCGCTTTCTTTGGTTACCTGTTAGATAAGTGGCTTGGAACAGGGCCAATACTTTTAGCGACGTTAGGGGGAATAGTTGCGATATATGAGGTCTGGAAACTCTGGTATACATACACGCAGAAAATGAGAACTTATGAAGACTCCCTTCCAGATGCGAAAGGGATAGATGCAAAATAATAGTGATGCGTCATCAATCCCGCATGATGCTCCTGAACGAGAAGTGGCAACTGATATTTTCAGGAGAGGTCTCATAATCTCCCCTCTGCTTCTCCTCTTGGCTCTAATCTTTTGGGGGGTGTCAGGTTTGTCATCTAGTGCTGTTGCTTTGGGGATAGTGTTAGCGAACTTTCTTGCGGGTGCTTGGATAATTGATTGGGCAGTGAAGATATCCCCTCAGCTGTTGATGAGTGCAGTACTGGGAGGATTTGTTTTCCGAATGGGAGTTATCACCGCTGCAGTACTACCTATACGGAATCAAGAATGGTTTGAAATCATGCCGTTTGCTCTCGTGTTAATTTTTTTACATTTAGGGCTTTTGATTTGGGAAACGCGCTATGTTTCTGCAAGTCTTAGTTATCCGGGTTTAAAGCCCCGCGTAAAAAGACAAAAGCGTAAAAAGAGTCTAGATTAGGAGCCGTGTTAAAATTGAAGATTCTTGCACTCGAATTTCCTCCGGTCAGCCATCTCTTTGAGTGGCCAGATTTCGCATTTGAAGGAACTCCTCTGGCGATGAACAAGACCGTTCTTGTCTACCTATTTGCATTTGCATTAACTTTGGGCCTCTTCTTGCTAGCTGGTTCAAAGAAAGGGTTAGTTCCACGCGGAATATCCCATGTCGCTGAAGGAGGAATTAATTTCGTTGAGGACAGCATTGTTGCGCAGACGATGGGGCCTGACGGGAAGAAATATGTTCCTTTCCTAACGACCATGTTCTTTTTCATATTCTTCTCAAACATTTTTGAGGTAATTCCTTTCATCCAGTTCCCAGCTAATGCGAGGATGGCTGTACCGATAGCTATGGCCTTGATGGTCTGGGTTATCTATAACTTCTTGGGAGTTAAGAACCAAGGCTTTTTTGGATATATAAAAAACAGCCTTTTCCCTCCCGGCGTCCCCAAAGCGCTTTACATAATCGTCACACCTATCGAGTTTTTCTCGGTATTTATTATTAGACCACTTTCGTTAGCGATTCGGTTGTGGGCCAACATGGTAGCTGGTCACCTCCTTCTCGTAACGTTTGCTGTCCTCTCAGCTACGCTGTGGGATAGCACTTATGTCGGGGCAGTAGCACCGGCTGCAATGCTAATCCTGATGACAGGTTTTGAGATCCTTGTTTCGTTTCTTCAAGCCTTCATCTTTACAATTCTCACCGCCGTTTATATGGGCGGTGCCATACACCCAGAACACTAGGAGATACAGTGCTCAGCTTAATTGCATCAACAATAAGTATCCTTGCCGCCGCAGTAACCGAAGGCGAAGGTCTAAAGGCTATAGGCGCAGGCCTTGGCTACGGACTCGCAGCTATCGGTCCTGGCGTAGGTATTGGAATAGTCGTCGGCGCAGCGATCGACGCAATGACCAGGCAGCCAGAGTCTGCGGGAACGGCAAGAACGACAATGTTCTTGGGCATAGCGTTCACCGAAGCTCTTGCGCTAATCGGTTTCGTTGTGTTTATCTTGTTGCTCCCGTAAACCACATAATCACGAAGGTAAAAATAAAATGAAGAAACGACTTATATTCGCTTCAGTGTTATCCGGATTGATTTTAACTTTTGGTCTAGGCGGAAACGCTATGGCGGCAGGCGAAAGCCTCGGAAAGTGTTCCGTTGATGACTACGTCGAGAAGTATGGAGAGCTAGGGTTAACACCTGAAAATATCGCTCAAGAAGAAAATATCAATGCGATTGGCGAGATCTTTGACAGCTGTATTGAAGCTCCTAGCCCAATTATTCCTGAAATCAATGAGGTCATCTGGGGTGGCGGCGCATTCGTTGTGCTACTCGCCTTAATGCTATGGAAAGGTTTCCCGGCTGTTCAAAAGATTATGAATGAACGCTCTGAGAAGATAGCGACAGACTTGGATGAAGCTGATAGGGCTAAATCCGAAGCGCAGGCAGTCAAATCTCAATATGAGGCTGAACTTGCAGACGCTAAAACAGCAGCGGCCGCAGTGATTGAGGAGGCTCGACAACAAGCAGAAGTTCTACGTTCAGATCTTCAGCAAAGAGCCGAAGCTGAAATTGCTGAAATGAAAGAGCAAGCTGCAGCAGATATTGACTCAGCAAGAGAGAGAGCAATGGGAGATCTTCAAAGTGAAGTATCCGAAATAGTTGTCGGCGCAGCGGAAAGAGTCGTTGAGGCAAATCTTGATGCGGAAGCTCAGGCACGCCTGATCGAAAATTACATCAACCAAGTAGGTTCTAATTAGGAGCATGAGGAACTGATGTCAGACGAAAAGATACAGAGTTATGCCCGAGCAATATTGGCTGTAGCTTCAGC
>DBHP01000057.1:0-335 GCA_002295705.1 Candidatus Neomicrothrix sp. UBA825
CCTTGGGTGGCGTATAGAACTCTGGCTCCGCCGGGTGCTGGGTGAGCTGATTGTGCTTTCCGGATAATGATATTTACTTTTCGAGTAGGAACACGTTGACTATAGTTACTGATGGTCCCCGTCAATATCGGGTACAAGCGATGAACACCCTTTCCAGATATTGCAGTTGTTTTCATGATCGGAGGATCGCCTAGAAAACCTAATTTTCGTTCGATTTGAAGTGCCAGCATTTCTCTTTCATCTGTATCCACAAGTTCCCACTTGTTAAAAACGATAACGATTGGACACCCTGCTGCATCTATTCGTTCAGCTAGGCGTTGATCTTGATGAGTGAC
>DBHP01000057.1:715-6578 GCA_002295705.1 Candidatus Neomicrothrix sp. UBA825
AGTGCGCGAACGAGTGAGTAGTACTCTGTGTCCTCTGATATTCGTGCCTTTCGTCTCATACCGGCAGTATCAACAAATTTTATTGTTCCGATTTCCGTTTCCACGATCGTGTCAATAGCATCTCGTGTTGTTCCGGCTTCATCATGGACAACAGCTCGATCTTCGCCTGTCAGTTTATTAAATAGTGTTGATTTGCCGACATTTGGTCGACCAACGATAGCAACCGCAACCATCTCCACACTCTCAGCCTTATCTTCGAATTCGGAGTTAGTCTCAATTTCTGGGATCGTGGCTATTACCAAGTCAAGGAGGTCAGCAGTTCCACGCCCATGAAGCGCAGAGACTGGATTAGGTTCACCTAAACCCATAGCAAGATATTCCCACATTCCAACTTCATGATTTTGATCGTCAACTTTATTTGCTGCGAGAAATGTGGGTTTTTCTCTGTTTCGCAGCATGTCTGCGATCAATGCATCCTCTACTGTTGGACTGACCCGAGCATCAACCACCAGGATCGTCACATCAGCTTGGTTGATTGCAAGTTCTGACTGTTTGCTGACCTTATCATCTATGCCCTTTTCGCTTTTTGATTTAGGTAACCATCCCCCTGTATCGATGAGTGTGAATTCGCATCCAGCCCATGTAACGTCAAATTCATTTCGGTCTCTAGTAACACCTGGGAGCTCTTCAACGATGGCTTCTCGCCTCCCAATGATGCGGTTCACGAGCGTTGATTTCCCTACATTTGGCCTGCCGACAACTGCAACTGTTGGTTTATCCATTGCCAACTCCAAGTGCTTTCTTAAGCGCTATTCCATCAGTAGCTATTACTTCAACTTGACGCGGAAGATCACATGGTTCCATCCCATCTAGGAATTTCCCTTGCGATAGGCAAACATCGGGCAACAGGTATCTATGCCCTTCTGGTTCCTTTGCAAGCGTTTGAGCAATATCTTCCCCTACCAGTAGTCCTGCTACTGCAACGTTGCCACCAAAAAAATTATTCTTAACTGGAATGATCCTAATATCTGCGCCTTCAAACGATTTGATGAGCGGCTCAAGTGTTTGCGCCCCATACTCCCCTGTCAGAATTCCTATCGGGCTTTTCCTTTTAGTTCTAAACACAAGCTTAGGCTCAGGATTCCTAATGGATCTATAACCCTCCGGGGGCGCCCCATCTACCCAAGCGAAAAATCCTGCTGCCGTGTTAGTGGGTTCATTAACTTCTCCAGTGAATTCTCGTTCAAATGTTCTGACAATACCTACACCGTCTTCGTACATATCAAAGTTGTCGTATCCGCCTGCATCAGGAATCGGTCGCCCAGCCACTAAGTAATATTCATCAGCTGCGTGAACAATATTTTTCCCTACTTCACGTTTAATGATGCCCTGCCACTTTTCAACTGTCTTCAGCACTTGGAGTGCTTCTGCTTGTGTATGAGGACGCATTCGCTTCTCATTTGAATGCTTACTGACTCCTAACGGCACAATGCATACCGACTTTAGCGATAAGTAACGTTCGTAGATCGTACACAAGGTATCTTCTAGGATCAGACCATCATTGACATCAGGGCATACAACCACTTGACCATGAACTTCAATACCGTGTCTTAAAAGTTCATCGAGCCAACGCAAACTTGGGCCACCTCGGCGATTACGGAGCATCTCATTGCGGACTTGGCTATCGGTTGCGTGGATACTCACATTAAGGGGAGACAGGCCTTCCTCTACTACTCGCTCTAGATCAGCTTCTGTGAAACGAGTGAGCGTTGTGAAATTTCCATATAAAAAGGACAATCGATAATCATCGTCTTTGAGGTAGAGGCTCTTTCTCATTCCCTTTGGCAGTTGATATATAAAACAAAATTCACAGTGATTATCACATGTACGTATTTGGTCAAACACCGCTGAGTGCACTTCCAACCCGAGCGGTTCTCCTAACTGTTTCTGAACATGAATATCCATATCAATGCCGCCTCTTCTGATTGATATATCTAGTTCAGGTTCATCAGTTAGGATTTGATAGCGGATAACATCTCGGAGAGCTTCACCGTTCATTGAGAGAATTTCGTCATCAACAGCTAGCCCAGCATGATAAGCGGGAGAACTATCAAATACATTAATCACTCGTGCAGAAGCCATATATAAAGGGTATTAGCCAAAAGATGGGAAACGTGGAATACAGGCCAATGTGACCGAAATATCTCTGCTTTTCTGCAGAATTAGCTATGGAATAAGCCACAATATATATATGGCTATTTCAAAAGTTTTACTTGCTGCTCCTCGAGGATTTTGCGCTGGGGTTGAAATGGCCATTAAGGCATTGACTTGGATGGTCAGGGCATTTCCGGAGCCAGTGTATTGTTATCACGAAATTGTGCACAATAAAATAGTTGTTGAACGATTTGAATCCCTCGGCGTTATCTTCGTTGATGATATTGATGAGGTGCCTGTTGGGGCTCCCGTGATGTTAAGTGCACATGGATCTGCCCCTGATGTGGTTATGAAAGCGCGACAGGATGGGGGCTTTGTCGTTGATGCAGTTTGCCCTTTGGTGACAAAGGTTCACCATGAAGTCAAAGTACGATCGCGTAAAGGGCACCAAATCATTTACATAGGACATGAGGGTCATGAAGAGGCTGTAGGGACCATGGCGGTTGCTCCTTCATCTACCCATAGAGTTGAGTCAATAACTGAGCTAAGTTCACTTCCAGACTTTGAAACTCCTGTTTCGCTTTTGGCCCAGACAACGCTCAGTCACCGTGATTGGTCTTCTATTCTGGCGGCTGCAAAAGGTCAGTTTCCGGATTTATCTGTTCCTGGCCGCAGTGATTTGTGTTTCGCTACGACTAATCGACAAGGAGCTTTGATGGACATAGCAGAACGATGCGATAGTTTGATTGTTATTGGGTCTTCCAACTCTTCTAACACCAGAGCACTGGAGCGACTAGCGAATGAGGCCGGCTGCAGCGATGTCCACAGGGTCAATCAAGCATCGGAGATACCATTGCCACTTTCAGGGGTCGTTGGAGTAACAGCTGGTGCATCAGCACCGGACGAATTGGTGGAGGAAGTGCTTGATGTTCTTGCCCCAGTAAATGGCGTTGAGGAAATACATTACATTACTGAAGAGGAGTATTTTCCTCCACCGCGAGAATTACGCTCTCTAATTCACTCCGTTGGCTTTTTCGCTGGTCTAGGATTTTCTGACTCAAAAACCAAATGTGAAGCCGAAGATCGTTTGATAGGTGCTTCAGAAGTTCTTCAAACCCTTAGTTAATTTCTAAAGTTAGGGCATCCTGATTTCTGCTGAGCAGTGTCGAAGAGTTCTTGGAGTATCGCACGGAGTTTCTCTGAGTGTTCTCGGAGTTCTGATCGGGTAACTCTTTTTGCACCCTCTTTCGGTTGCGGAGCAGGTATTAGGTCACCATAGATGATGACTATTTTGCGGGGCTTGGGGATATATTTTCCTTTCGGCATTGAGCGTTCAGATCCGCCAATACCGACTGGGAGTATAGGAGCGTTAGTTTTTGCGGAAAGCCATACAGCTCCATCCAACATTGGAAAGACCTCTGGGCCTGATTTTCTCTCTCCTTCAGGGAATACGGCAAGAGCTTTGCCTTCTTTTAAAGCTTTTAATGATGCGTCTAGCGCTAATTTATCGGCTACGGAGTCTCGGTCAAGAGGGATGATCCCGCAACCGAGAAGAAACCAGGCTGCGAGTCTATTAGTCATCAGTGACCCTTTCCCAAGATAATGCAGCTTACGTTGAAAGAAAGCTCCCATCATGGGAACATCTAGATTGCTTCTATGGATTGGAGATACGATAACTGGGCCGCTTCTTGGTAACGCCTTTGCGTTTCGAACGAAGGTCCGGAAATAGAAGGAAAAAGCAAATCTAGCAGCGTACTTTACGAAGATATAGGCGACAATCGACAATTTTGTTGGCTCTTTTTCAATTCTCTGCCTTGCATTTGATAGAGCTTCAGTCATGGAAACTCCGCAGGACTTCCTCGGCTACTTCATCAAGACTTTTGTCTGTTGTGTCAACAATTATGGCATTTGAGCTTATTGCAAGAGGTGAGTCTGCGCGTGAGCTATCGATTTCATCCCTTCCTTGGATTTCAGAAAGAATTTCCTCTACCGATCGACCTGATTCAAGGCTTCTTCGTCGTGCTCGCTCTTCTGGCGTTGCTGTAACATACACCTTTAATTTCGCCCTTGGAAAAACTACGGATCCTATGTCCCTTCCTTCAAGAACCCCTCCCCCTCTTTGCCGAGCCCAACTTCTTTGGGAACGCCGAAGGATCGCTCGCACTCCCGGATTTGCTGCGACATGGCTAACAACCGCATTCACTTCAGCGCTTCGTATAATTTCCGTTAAATTATTCCCATTGACGAAAACTTGTTGGCCTTCAAAGCTGATAACTGTTTTTTCAGCTATTTCAGCTACTGAAAGTAGATCCTTTGGGTTGAGGTTTGCAGAGAGTGCTTCGGCAGCGACGCTACGATACATGGCGCCGGTGTCGAGATATTCTAGTCGCAGTTTTTCGGCTAGTAGTTTTGCTAATGATGATTTACCGGAGCCTGCAGGACCATCTATAGCTAGGACATTCAGTTCCTCATCGCCCTCTAATCGGAGAGTGTCGACGTAGTCAAAAAATTCTGGGCAGGTTTTAGCAACACAGTTCGGTTCATCGATTGCGACCCCTTCTGAAAGTAGCCCTAACACAGTAAATGCCATGGCAATCCTATGATCATCGTAAGAATGAATGATGTTCCCGGTTGGTAAACCTGGTTTGATGATAAATCCGTCATCTTCAACCTTGGCGTCAATTCCTAGTTTCTGCAGTTCAGTAACGACAGCATGCACCCGATCCGATTCTTTATGCTGAATAAAACCTATACCTGTCACTCGTACTGGGCTGGATGCGAATGGCGCGATACTAGCGAGAGTAGGTGCAGTATCTGAGAGGTTCTTCATAGAGACATCAATTCCATCCAAACGAGTTGGCCCGGAAACTTCAACACTATTCGGACCTATCAAGGTTTGTGCACCCATTTGTTGAAGGATATTGACGAATTCAAGGTCACCTTGAATTGAGTTTGCTCCTATGCCGTTGACAACTACTCGTCCTTTACTGGCTGCTGCAGCTGCAAAAAAATAAGATGCTGTAGAAGCATCTGTTTCAATTTCGTACTCACGGCCAACATATCCTGTGGGATGCACCGTGTAAGAGTTTGGCTTTGAACAATCAACTTGAGCGCCGAAAGCTTTCATTATCTCAATTGTCATCTGTATATAAGGAGTTGAAACTGCGTTTCCGTCAAGAGTGAGCGTGATCACTTGTGAAAGGCATGGTCCAATCAAGAGAAGTGCCGATAGGTATTGGCTGGATGTTTCACCGCTGACGCTGATGTTCTTAACGTTGAGATTTGAACCATCAACGGTTAAAGGCAAATGACCAATTTGCCCATGGTGCGTTATCTCAACTCCTAATTCATTTAAGGCTAAAAGAAGATCGTTTTGAGGACGTGAACGGATTTGGTTATCTCCGTCAACTTGAATAGGTGCCTTAGCAAGAGCAGATAGCGGAAGAATAAATCGTGCAGTAGTTCCACTTTGCCGAACCCACAGTTCCTCTTTCGGAGTATTGATTTCACCCCCAGAGCCATTGATCGTTATCGAAGCTGTTGAATGATCATGTTTGATATCGATACCGAATGCTTTAAGGCAACTAATCATCGCTAGCGTATCTTCAGCGAGAAGAGACCGAGTCAATGTAGATCTTCCCTCCGCAAGCGCCGCTACCATGAGGGCCCTATTTGTAATGCTTTTTGAACCAGTAAGATCCAGTTCTGC
>DBHP01000015.1 GCA_002295705.1 Candidatus Neomicrothrix sp. UBA825
GTTAACGGATCTGCACTTGCATCTCCAACAAACCAGAGTGATTTATTCACCTCTGCGAGAAGACATCCAGCTGCTGCAGCGTCGTCTCCAAAACCAACACGATTGGGATGAAGATTACGCCCATATCCAGTTATTGAGCACCAGATAGCGCCCCGGTCCACTTCCTCCTCTGCAGAAATTCCCATATTCTCAACGGCTCTTGGTCGTGAGCTCTCAATAATGATGTCGGCCTCACGGATGTGTTTTTGAAGCTGACTTTTACCTAATTGACTGTCGAAATCAAATGCAATAATGGCTTTACCTTTATTCAATCTCTGAAAGAACGGTGTTTGGTTTAAGCGCCCCCTGTCAGGTCTCTTGCTTGACTCGATCTTAGTCACTTCTGCTCCGGATCGCATCAGAAACCACGAACATAGCGGTCCAGCCCACATGCTGGACAGATCAATCACTTTTGGTTGACGACTATATGCCTTTATGGAAGATTTATGAGTGACCTCAATAGTCATATCTTTAGCTTCTCCCACTTCAGAAACAGCTAGTCCAAGTAGTTTGGCCCGTTCAAGGAGCACCTGAGATGAGTTATTGATGGCATAACTTTGAATCATATTCCAGATATCGTCTCGCGCTTCTGTTTGAAGCCAAGCAGAGACAGAGGAGATATCCTCTTGCCTTGGCAAGTTGACGGCGAGAGTTGTATCCAAAGTTTTAATCAGTCTGCATGAACCACCTGCGGAAGTTTCTCCCCAGCCACGATGGCCAAGAAGCGGAGCTCGTTCAACAATTAAGGAGTGTCCACTCGGGCCTCCAGATGGGCCCCCTAGAGATTTAACGAAATGATTCAGGAGAGAAACAGTGGATTCGAATCTGTGTAACCAGCGTAGGTCGAATCGTTTGAGTGCAACCTTTGGTGGGCCAATCAGGTTTGAAAGGCCAGGGCTGGGCCAAGTAGGCCAACTTGGGTATATTTGTGAAAGTCGAGTTACGAGCTTCTTGTTAAGCAGGTCAGATGGAAGAAGTTTTAATAGGCGTTCAAGGTGATCAATAGAAGTCACAATTGGATCATTGAAATCTTTATTCGACATTGCTACAGCCTAGATGACTCGTTGACATTGGCGGAAACCGCTCTTGTGAGGAATGATAGAGTAAATGATCTTGGGAGGTACAAGTGGAGATTAGAGCTGGAAGTAGATTGAAGAGCAGTGTTTGCCAAACCGAAGTTATCGCTGTAAAGGCTCCAGGAACTGAAATGGATATCCGTTGTGGAGGGGTGCCTATGGTTGATCCAACAGGTTCTATGCCTGATGACCCCAGTCCTGTGGATGGAGCTATGAACGGAACTCAAATGGGAAAGCGATATGTCGATGCGGACGACACGATTGAGTTGTTGTGCACCAAGCCGGGTGAGGGATCATTGGGTTTAGCAGACGCATTATTGACGATAAAAGAAAGTAAACCCCTACCTGCTTCTGATTAAGGACTCAAATGAACTTGATGATGTTACTAGAGATGGCATCCAGTGCCTTTGGGGAAAGGGTGGCGTTTGGGAGTAAAGATGGGTCCGGCATTACCTACCAAGATCTGTATGAGCGAGCTGGTAAAGCGAGCGAGTATTTCAGGGAAACTAATGCCGAGCACGTTTCCTTTTTAGCAGAATCCAATTTAGGCCTGCCTATATCTTTATTCGGATCATCATGGGCTGGCCTGCCTTTTGTTCCTTTGAATTACAGGCTTGCAGCAGACGAAGTTCAGGCATTGGCCGATCGTATTTCACCTACTGTGACAGTTACAAATAGCGATCTTTCAAGCATTGTGCAGGGCAAAGAAGGTGTAAGTTTGGTAACCGGAGATGAGTTAATTGATTTCACGACGGATGGGGCTACCCCTGATCCCTCTTGGAATATGGACCCTGAGGAAATAGCTATTTTGTTATTTACTTCAGGAACTACTGGAGCACCAAAAGCTGCAGTCTTAAGACAATCACATTTGGTGTCTTACATCCTTGGCTCTGTTGAATTTATGGGTGCTGCGGATAACGAAGCGTCACTGGTATCAGTGCCGCCTTATCATGTTGCAGGGATTGCTGCGATGTGCAGCTCAGTCTATTCCGGAAGAAGGATTGTTCAATTACCTACTTTCGACCCTGAAGAGTGGATTAAGCTTGTCATCAACGAAGAAATCACGCACGCCATGGTTGTTCCAACTATGTTGGCACGAATCGTTGAGTATCTGGATAATGATTCTTCAGTCAAGATTACAAGCTTAAGAGCGCTCTCTTATGGTGGAGGAAAGATGCCGCGACCTGTTATTGAGCGTGCGCTTACTTTGCTACCTGATACAAATTTCGTAAATGCCTATGGATTAACTGAAACAAGTTCTACCATCTCAGTTCTCGGGCCTGACGATCACAGGGAAGCTTTTCAGAGTTCAGATGAGCAAGTGAGACAACGACTGAGTTCTGCTGGTAAGCCTTTGCCGAGTTTAGAAGTATCTATTCGTGATGATGAAGGAATTGAAGTACCTATTGGGGAGAGTGGAGAAATTTGGGTAAGAGGTGAACAAGTTTCCGGGGAATATCTTGGGCAGGGGAAAAAGTTAACCGATGATGGATGGTTTCCCACAAACGATGGCGGATCAATTGACGATGCGGGGTACTTGTTCGTTGAGGGAAGAATTGATGACATTATCATACGTGGTGGCGAGAATATCTCTCCAGGAGAAATAGAAGAAGTGCTTCTCAACCATCCTAATATCCGAGATGCCGCTGCTGTTGGTGTTCCTGATGAGGAATGGGGGGAAGTTATCATTGCTGTTGTAGTTTCCCGAGATGCGGAATCCTTCTCCGAGTCAACGATTAAAGACTTCACCAAGGAGCATCTGCGCTCTTCAAGGACTCCCGACAAAGTTATTCAAGTAGATGAGCTTCCGTATAACGAGACTGGAAAGTTGCTTCGACGTGTCATCAAAGCCGAGCTGGTGCAAGAGCTTTGATATGGGATGATGCGAAATGAGCATCTTTACATTCAATGAAGCCTGTAGTTTCGTTACAGAAATCGCATTGAGCGAGAAGCTCTACGAGAGCGAGACGAGTTGTATTTTTGTTGAGATAGATCCGACTGCAAGTACTAATAATATTGATAGATTCTGTCGTTTCGTCAAACATAACAATTCAGTAAATCTTGTTATTATCTGCATCCTGAATTGTTCTGACGAGGAATTATCTCCCGATT
>DBHP01000038.1 GCA_002295705.1 Candidatus Neomicrothrix sp. UBA825
TACGATGCGCACCAACTCATTGTTCGCAGGTTAAGGACGAGAGCAGGTCCTCAACTTGCTCCGAAACTTGGCTTGACACTTGTCTGGTTTCTGACTCTATGAGCCCTGAAACAGTACTAAGGTCGCTGCATGCCGTTTGTGAATCAGTACTAGAAATTAGTATGGCGCGAGTGAGAAGCACCTCAATATTTCTAGGATTTTGACTCGCTGCAAAATTAATTTGATTTATTGCTCGCTGGTATAGTGCCACGTCACCTGTCTGAGCCAGAAGCAAAGCTTGACGGCTCAATGCCTCAGGATTAGCAGGGTCGTCTTCTAAAATGGCTCGGAATAGTTTAAGTGCGCTTACACTTCTTTGCGCTTTATCGCTCTGGAGAAGATAGTTAGCTGCTTCAAGAGCAATTTGGGTATTCATCTCTAATTCATTGAGCTTGGGCTGTTCGGAATTCTGTAGAAGGTCATATTTTGCTTCTGCGTATACCTTTCCTACTAACCCTTGGCTATCAAGAACGTTTCGCAATTGAGAGGTAATTTCAAGCTGCTGGAGTTCCTGAAGCTCAATGAGGGCTTCTGGGAACCTTGACTCGTCAGATAGTGCGATGGTTAAGAAAACTATTGCATCGGCAAATTCTGGATTTAGAATACGCACCTCTCTCCAGGCTTTGATCAGCGGGTCGCTGCCTTCACCTCTTCTGTACCGCAACCAAGCTCTGTAGGTTAATGCTTCAACATTGCTCGGTTGATCTTCAAGTACTTCATCATAAATTGAGATTGCTTCACCCCATTTTTCGGAATCGCTAAGTAACTGTTGTGCATCTTGGAGTTTGGTTACAGTACTTTTCCTAATACTTCCTGTAATTGTCTCTGAACCTGTTCTCTCGCCTGACGAGTTAGCAATTGCGATACCTGAAATGAGTGCAAGTACGACGAGGAAAATAACTGTAAGCCAAGTTTTCTTTGCGTTCTGCAGTTTCGGTTCATTTCTGCTGGAGGTTTCTTGTTTCGTTAACTTGATAAGTCTCCGTTTGTAGTTCCGAGTTAACTGTGCATAGTCTTTTTCAGTAATATCTCCTTTGGCCAATTCGCGATCTAGGTCGTCCAGCGACTTAAGAAGGAAATACTTTTCGTTTTCAGAGCTATCGTGAGCCATTTTTACTACTTATGTATTGAGATCATTTGGCGAAGCTTCGGAGTCAATGCGATGAACTTTACGTATTTCTCGGATTTGTTCTTCTTCATCTTTTGTTAACTCAATTCCCGTGGAGTCTGATTTTCTTCTAGAAAAAGCTAATGTCAAACCACCAAGCGCAATCCCGACCACTAAGAATGGGGAAATCCAAACTAGAGAATCGAATCCGGACGAGCTTGGGTTTAGGTTTACCCATTGTCCATATTGCTCTACATAGTAGGATCTAATTTCTGAATCACTGCGCCCTTGGTCTACTTGTTCCTTTATTTCAGCTCTTATTACCTGCGCTATGGGCGCCGAACTTTCAGAAACTGGCTGACCTGAACATTGCGGGCAAGCTATTGTCGCTGCCAGAGAGGCTGCCCGTTCAGATGGCGTCTGTGGATCTCCTGCATCAAAAGAGCCAAACAAAAGGGCGACCAGCGTTACGAGGGCTAGCAACACCCAGGACAGAGTTCTTGGCTTAACCGTTACTAGCATTCAATACCTGCCGCTAATTTTTCATATGTGATGGGGCCAACAATTTTCTTAGCTACTAATCCATTTGGTGCAATAAGTACTGTCTCAGGAGCAGTCATAACGCTATAGTTGATCGCTACTCGATTTGTTCCCTCATCAAGAAGAACTGGCCAGTCTCCGCCGTACTTCGCGAAGAAGCGCTCAATATCTTTGGCGTTATCGTTGAATGCCACAGATACAAGTTTAGTGTTGCATTTCGCACCATTACTTGAAAATGCGCCTTCGTCATGGAAAGCAAGCAACTCATCGTGTTCAATTATGCATCCTGTGCACCAACTTGCAAAGAAATTCACAGCGATCCATACCTGATCTTCTGGAATTAATGATCGATTCGTAATCAAAACATCTTCTAGATCAAACTCTCCACCCGTAACTGCGTCCGCTTGGAACAAAGGAGCTGGTTCACCAACCAAGTCAAAATTAGGTTGATTAGATTGTGTGCCTCTAGTCGCCAGAAGGACTACAAAACATACAGATACAACAGCCAAGATAATTAGTCCGGACTTACCTAAGGTCATCTTTCCGCCTCTTCTGCCTGCAAGTTAGATTCTTTTGCCCTCACTAAAGTCTGCTTTCGCTTCGTTGATGGGATTGCAGACAATGCACTGCCGAGCAACATTACGAATCCGCCTACCCAAATCCAAACGAGAAGAGGCTGTTCAGTTACTTGTATAACTATAGATTGATCATCGTCCTCTGGAGGATCTAGAAGTGCCACTTGAATGTCCTTTGCGGATGAAGTCTTGGTCGTTGGCGATGGAACTAGTTGACCAGAAGCAGTGAAACGCTCAATAGATGGTTGAAGGATATCTCCATCAACCCTTATCTGAACCTTTTCTTGTATTCGATTTGAGTAGACAATCTGCTCGGACGATTCGTAGGTAATATCTGCACCGCCAAAATTGACTGTCTCACCAGGGTCTAATGTGAAAGATGATTGAGAGACATAAGACGAGCTAGCTATCAGCCCAAGAGACAACATGACTACGCCCAAATGAACGACCATCCCGCCATTAGATCTTCCCACGAAGCCTCTCACTTTGTTACGGCGAACAGACAGGGCTAGATGACGAATAGCGCTCATGCCTGCGAAACCTGCAAAACCAAACCCAAGCAAAGGGATGAGCCCCCTAGCTCCGACTAAGACGGCTACCACGAGAGATAGAGCACCCCCCCATGCAGGCCATTCAAGTCGGTCTCTGAGTAATTCTGTTCCTGCTTTTCTCCATGGAAGAACAGGTGCGACAGCCATTAGGAAAAGTATGACGAATCCTATTGGCATTGACATCTTCTCAAAATAAGGTGCTCCGACAGAGATTTGTCGATTTTGAGTTGCTTCAACTATGAGTGGAAAAATTGTGCCGAGAAGGATCACAAAGGCGAAAGCGCCGAATGCAAGATTGTTTGCAAGGAAGGCTCCCTCACGAGACAAAGCTGAATCAATCCCACCTTGTGAACGAAGCCGGTCCCCTCGCCAAAAAATGAGCACGAGCACGACTAACAGAACAAAAGAGAAAAACCACAATAGCCAAGGACCTATTCCCCCTTCAGAGAAAGCATGCACAGAGGCGATAATGCCGGATCGAGTTATGAATGTACCGAGAATCGTCAACAAGAAAGTTGAGCAGACTAAAGATAAATTCCAGACTCGCAGCAGACCCCTCCTTTCTTGAGCTAAAACAGAGTGAAGAAAAGCAGTCCCTGTCAACCATGGGAGCAGCGACGCATTTTCGACAGGGTCCCACCCCCAGTACCCGCCCCAGCCAAGGACGTCGTAAGCCCACCAAGCTCCGAGTATTATTCCAAATGTAAGACATGCCCATGAGAATAAAGTCCATCGCCTAGTGATAAGTAACCAACCTTCACCTAATCTGCCAGTTACGAGTGCGGCAATCGCAAAGGCAAAAGGCACTGTGAAACCGACGTAGCCTAGGTAGAGAATTGGGGGGTGGAAAGCTACCAATATATGGTTTTGCAAAAGTGGGTTTGGCCCTGGCCCGTCATATCCGACTGGTGGATTAAAAGATTGGAAGGGGTTAGCAGGACCGAGCATGAGCAGCGCGAAGAACGCTGTTACTACGAACATTGTAACTAAAGCCCATGACACCATCGGGTCTGAAAGCCTATTGGAGAATTTCTTTGCAACAATGGCCAGGTAACCTGCCAGTACCAAACCCCAGAGCAGTATTGATCCCTCAAGAGCTGACCACATGGTTGCGACGTTATAAAGTGGCGGTGTTAGAGAGCTCCCCTGTTCAGCAACATATTTAACAGAGAAGTCTCTTGTTATTAACGCTCTTTGCATGGCAAAAGTTGATATTGCCATTCCTGCAAAGGCAACCCAGGCGTATTTAGCGCCTATTGATCGCAAACGCTCTCTCGATTTTTTCAGCCCGGCGACTATAGTCAGCGATCCAGTTACGGATGCTGCAAGAGTAAGTACTACGCCCATGGATCCAATTACAAGATTCATAACATTCCTAAGAGTCCGGTGCTTTCGGTATTTGCCCCCGTTCCTCTGCGTCGTCTAACCGTTCCTCACGATAGTCATTATCATGCTTGACCAGAATTCGATTTGTTGAGAACCACCATCCATCATTAGCGCCGTTTGGGAATACGAATCCCGGCCTAGGTAAAGGCCCTTGATTCCATTTGCCTTCAAGCACCACGGGTATACCTTCATCAAAGAGGTCGGGTGGAGTCCCTGTGCTGACTACATCAACGAGCACGCCATCAAAGGAGATTGTAAAGAAGGTGTATTCGTTGCCGTCTATGATTACTGTCTGGTCTGGCGTAGCACTTGAAATTGGTGATCCCAATATTTGGAATCTCCTGTCTCCTAGCTCAGATCTCTCCTCTACTGCCTCATCAGCGGGGAGAAAGGATTGGCTGTTGGTTATCAGAAACCAGATAAGCACAACGACGGCAATACCAATAGCCAACAATGCAAGCACAGGTAGCCATTTAGGAGTCTGTCTTTCTTTAGGAACTCTGGGCGAGAGGTCCATTTGGGTATTTTGTTCGTCCATTTCTTACCCTAATCTGTCGATGAGGTCATCCACCTTTGACGGTCTTGTGGAACTTGCTGGGTTAGTTGCTTTCCTTTTCTGACCACTCGCCATGCATAGATAGATAGTGAAATTAGGGAAATAGACCATCCCGCTAATAGGTAACCGAGATGCGTCATTAAACATCGTCCTTTTGTTGATAATTTGGGTTTGCAGCTCCAGAATTCGCTTCGTTTAGCCTTTCTTCAATTACCCCCGCAATGCCTTCTGTTTCTATCTCCGCAGCTAACCAACCCACGCGAAATCGGTGGGTCATTAACCATAGAAAAGAAATCCCTACGACTATGAATCCTAAGAACAATGTGAACAATGTGAGATTTTCAAGCTTTCCATCTGTCAAAGATGACTTCTGGTGAAGTGTATTATTCTCCCACCATTCAACTGACCGGTTGACGATAGGTATGTTAACTGCCGCAATTATGCCAACCACTGAGGCACGCTTGGCTCTCAAATCAGGATTAGCTGGAACTTGACGCAATGCTAGGTAGCCTAAGATCATCAAAAATAGGACAAGTGTCGTTACTAGGCGAACATCTCCCCACTCCCACCAGGTATTCCATGTTGGCCTTCCCCAGATACTTCCAGTGACGAGCACTAGGCCGCAAAGCATTAGACCAATTTCAGCTGATGCATGGGCGACAGTGTCCCACCAGCGAGATTTTTTCCAGAGGTAAAAGACACTACCTATTCCGGTGGTGATTATGGCTACGTAAGCGAAGATTGCCATTGGTACATGCACATATATCAGTCTGACGGCATCGTCCATATTGTCATCAGCTGGGCTGAGGAGGAAAGAGAATATTAAAAGTGTTGGAATTCCTATTAGCAAAGAAATTCCCATAAATCTGGTTCCTCGTGAAGTTGTGAATTCTTGCTTCTCTGTGCGTTGCATTATGTGTCCTCTATTATATTCCCATATGTCAACATACCCACAAGTGTGTAGACAATAGCAATCACTGAGAGTAATCCCAACCATGCCCATCCATCAGCGTTAACTCGTCCAAAAGCATCGCCGAAGGCCCTCGTCGCTCCGATTACAGCAGGCGCAAGAACTGGAAGAAACAGAACAGGCAACAGCGTTTCTCGCACGCCAAGTCCAGAAGCAATAACTCCGTATAGCGTTCCCGAGCTTGCAATGGCAAGGGTTGTTACAACGGCAGAAACGACTACGAGTGGATAATTCACGACGGACATATCAAACAAAACGACCATGACTATGAATAGCAGAGCCTCAAGAATAATTAATTGAAGGTATAGCCCTATTGTTTTACCGAGATAAATAGAAGTTGGTGAGATTCCGGAGAGCATCAACCTGTCTATTGCTGAATCGGAAGTCTCGACATCGACAGATCGTTGGATGGCCAATATGGCTACCAATAGGGTAGATACCCAGAATAGGCCGGGCCCTGTATCTCGAAGGGTTTCAGTATCTGCGTCTAACGCGAATCCAAATAGAACGAGAATTAGAAGAGTGTAAGGGGCTATCTGATTAATGAGTATTCTTGAACGCAACTCAATAAGAAGGTCCTTTTTTGTAACTAACCAAGCATCACGAAACATATCTATCCTTCGCTATCTACTTCAGAATCGTTGACTATTCGACCACCTTTAACAAGCAAAGTTCGCTCTTGACTTGATCCTATTTTGTCTATCTCGTGAGATGCGATCAGTACAGTAGTGCCTAGTTCACTGGCTTGAAGGATAGAAGAATTAACTAGTTGTCTTCCGTTACTATCAAGACCTGCATATGGTTCATCAAGAAGCCAGATGCTTGGTCTTTTAATTAGGAGAAGGGCGAATGAGGTTCTCCTTCTTTGTCCTTCAGAGAGGTTTTGCACTTGAACGGAGCCCAATCGGTCGTTCAATCCTAAAAATTCCATAGCTTTGTCAACTTCAGTATTATTTGCGCCATAGGCGCTCGCCCAGAATTGCAAATTTTCACTAACTGTAAGGTCTGGATAAAGACCTGTTCGGTGCCCAAGCAGACCGATGTGCGACCTTAACGCCATCCGTTGAGTTCGCAGATCGAAATTAAGCACTGTCCCTGTTCCACTTCGCATAGGAAGTAGTCCAGCGCAAAGACGGAGAAGCGTTGATTTTCCAGCCCCATTTGGCCCCTTTATGAGCACGACCTCTCCCTGTTGTATGTTCATTGTGGCGCCTGTCAAAGCAGGAAATTGACCAAGGAAAACCATGCTTTGTTCTAAATTGATTACTGTTGCCAAGATTCGCTCATTTCAGAGACCTGTACTTAAAATCTACTGCGAGTATCATGTTTCCATCTATTTCTGAATTTAAGTTGTTAAAAGAAATAATTGTGATTGCGAGAAGTCATTAGAGTTTCTTTTCGCTAACGTCTTCTTTGATGTTTGTTTCAAAAGCATTCCAAGCACTTGGACGTAGCCTAATTGTCTTAGGTGGACTAACTCTACTATTTGTGGCGTATCAACTATGGGGTACGGGTGTGCTCACAGATCGTTACCAATCAGATCTTGAAGAAGACTTCACTGAATTAATTGATGTGGTCAAAGAGACAACCTCTACAACAGATACTCCCGAAACCAGTGAGAGTGATGAAAGTAACTATGCTGAGCTTTTATGGAGACCTGAGGGTCAGGCTATGGCACAGTTAGTCATTCCAAAAATGGGATTAACAGCAACCGTTGTCTCGGGAGTTTCCTCCGAATCATTAAGACGAGGCCCCGGGCATTTCCCTGACACTCCGATGCCAGGCATGCCTGGAAATTCTGCAATTGCTGGCCACAGGACCACTTGGGGAGCGCCATTTGGCAATATCGAGAAGCTAGAACCCGGTGACGAAATAAAGATTCAAACGATCCAAGGTACCTTTACATACGCAGTGTTAGAACAGAATGGTGGACGTGGAAATTTCATAGTGAGTCCAAATGAATTCAATGTACTTGACCAGGATTTCAATAGTTTCCCTAATAGGTTAACGTTGGTTTCTTGCCACCCAAAACTTACGGCGAGAAACAGGATCATTGTTGTTGCAGAGCTAATTGGGGAGCCAGCCGAGCCATTCCAAAGGCCGGATTACTTAAGTCAGCCTCGATTTACATTTGCTTTTGATGAGGAGGTTATAGCTGAAGCGTTGCAGGAGGAAGGATTTGAAGACCCGTCACAAGACACTATTGGAAGAGATCCAAGTATTGAGAATGCGGAGGAACCGGTAGTTGAAACTCAGAGTGCAGAAAGCGATCGCACCGAAATTGATGACGTGTCGGCCACCACAGAGAATTTGACCCCTGGTACCCAACCACAACAAGTTTCGGGTTTCGGTGAAGGTTTAAGTGGTGATAGGTCAGCAATAACTCCATCAATTACATGGGGGTTAGCTTTGATAACCCTTATTATGACTACAGGGTTTATTGCAAAGCGGTGGAAGCGTTGGCCAACTTACTTCCTCTCATTAGCTCCTATAATTGCAGTAATGCTTGTATGGTTCTTTAACCTTGACCGTGCATTGCCCAGCTATTAGTTAGAAACTATGCCAAAAGATTATTTCAAGCCTAAAGAACCTAGCACTAGAGGTGCGAGTTTGTTTTCGCTTAGCAGCGCGCCCAGAGTGTTCTTGGCTCTTTGTATACTCTTGCTAGCGTTTGGAGCATGCTCAAGTGCAGAGGAAGAGGAGAGCGGATTTGGTCCGGCTATTATTCCTGGAGCACTCGCGAAAACTGGAAACGCAAACACCCTTGTGCTTGAGGGAAAAATTGTAGCTTTTTTATATGAACTAAGTTCTGAGGATTGCTTCAATGAATACCGTCTAGTTGATGACCGGACAGGCGACATATCAGATTTGACGACCATTGTAGACTGCCGCCGGCCGCATGATGCTGAGATCTACGGCGAGTATGTGCATCCTGCAGGCTCCGGTGAGCCATACCCAGGACGAACCGAGATCGAGAGATGGTCTGCAATAAAGTGTTTTGAAGGTTTCAAGGATTTTGTCGGATCAGATTACGTTCTTTCCGATCTTGAAATTGGGTCAATTCCTCCCGAACGAGAAGACTGGGAAATAGGCTTATATAGGACAACCGCATGTTACGTTTACGCTCCAGGAAGTCAGTTGTCTGGGTCAATGAGAGGAAGCGGCATTTAATAATGAAGGATTATTTTCAGAACCATCAATTAACCTCAACTGATTTGAAACAGCGAAGGTCCAGAGTTGCGAAGTACGTAAAATTAGGAAAGCGGACAGGGTACTCTCTCTGGCTAGTGGCAATCATTCTTTTCTTTGGCCTATTTTTTAGCGATTTTGATGGCCCCCTGGTGGGGCTTCTACTTGTGTGTCTCATTGCAGGCTGTGTGATTTTGCTGCCCGCAATAGTTTTGTCATATGCAGTCAGAGCCGCAGAGCGCGAAGAGCGGGATCTGTCTTAGTCAGCTAGATTATTGCAGTCAGTTATTGCGCTGGACTGGTGAAATATCAATTGGCTCAGTAGGCATGTCTCCTGCAATTATGCTGGGAAGAAATTCAAGCAACCTGTCAGGCAAAGTTTGGACTTGTGCTGCTTCTAAGTCATCAATTGACCACCATTGAGCATCCTCAAAAGCGGCAGCCTCCAGCGCTTCTAGCCCTTGAGGATCCCATTCAGAGGATTCTGATGTGTGCGCTATATGAATTCTCTCATCAGATTTAAAATGGTACATCGCAAAGTCAAACTCAACGTACTGAGTCCAGATACAAGGCCCTACTATTACATCGCGAAAGCCGCACTCTTCATAGAGTTCGCGAGCGGCTGCTTCTTGGCTTGTCTCGCCTGGCTCAACACCACCGCCAGGTATTTCCCACCATGTACCTTTTTCGGGCCGCATGGGATCGGAGCCATGCATCAAAAAAACTCTTCTTTCCTCATCGAGAAGTACTACCCGAGCAGCAGGCCTACGCAAGCTCCAAACCATCAGTTTTTCGGGAGGTCGACGAATGGTGTTTCCTTTGAGTGTCCTGGTTCTTTGGGAAGACCTAGCACACGCTCTCCGATGATATTGCGCTGCACTTGATCGGTGCCTCCATAAATTGAAGGGGCTGGTGAGAATATTGTAACTTCATGAATCCAGCCACCTTGATTTACTTCTGTTGGCGTCAGCATGCCATCAGGTCCGATGACCATATTGCCTACCTCACGGAACTGACGATACAACTCACTCACCATTAACTTGCCTATATTTCCTTCTGCGCCTGTTCTATCACTGCTTGCTTTTGCTCGAATCATATTCAGCCGGTTCACTTCCACGAGTGTATACAGCTTCATCATGTCATCTCTTATGACCGGATCTGCATCTTTACCGAGCTTCTGAGCAAGTTGACTCAACTTTTCAAAGAGTCTTGGCCCAATTGCAGGTGTTCCACCACTGCCTTTGGTAATGGATGAAAGCACATCGCCGACTTTTAAATCAAGCTGCCCAGCAATGGAGCCTGGAATTGCTGTGGGCACCGGAACGGTTCCACTACCAAGGTGAGATCGTTCAAACATTAATGTTGAGTTTGCGACTCGCCAGCCATTGGATTTGCCACCAATCAATGCATCGTCATGCACTTTCGCGTCAGTAATGAAGACTTCATTAAAGAGGGCACGCCCGGTCATTTCTGTGAGAGGCCTCACATCAACGCCTTCTTGATTCATGCCAAATGCAAAGTAGGAAATCCCTTGATGCTTGGGTAAATCAGGATCAGTTCGAGCTATGAGCATCCCCATATCAGCAACTTTGCCACCTGAGGTCCATACCTTCTGGCCATTAATGACCCATTCATCCCCATCTTTCTCTGCTTTGCATTGCAATCCTGCAAGATCTGAACCCGCGCCAGGTTCAGAGAAAAGCTGACACCATGCATGCTGACCGTTTAGAATTTTCGGTATGTATTCTCTGATCTGAGCATCCGTACCGTGTGTGGCAATTGTGGGAGCTGCGAGCATCATACCAAGCCCTGTCGGTGGCCCCAAAACCCCTTTGTCGGCCATAACGCTGAGAGCAACGTGATTGAGGGCTCTGCTCCAACCTCTTCCACCGGCTTCTTCATTAAGCATGGTATGCGAAAGTCGGGCGTCAGCCATAAGCTGCCACCATTGAGCAACAGTAAGGTCAGGGTCCCAGTTTTGATCGATCCATTCACCAACCTCGGTCTTCACATCAGATTCAGTTATTTGACTCATCGGACTCCTTATAAGACTCTCAATAGATGTAAATCTACCTCATTATCCCATGTCGTTGCTATTTGAATTCCCTTTCAAACGGTTTCCACGCTTGGGAACAATACTGACCCGATTCCCATCATTATGCACTGAGACATTTGCGCCATAGATATCTTCAAGAGTTGATTCTGTCAAAATTTCATGCGGTAATCCAGATTGAGTAACTTCGCCGTTAACGAGAAGTGCCATTGATGTCCCGTATTGAGAAGCAAGAGTCAAATCATGGAAGGCGCTCAAAACTGTCAAACCAAGCCGTTTTCGCTGTTGATCAACAAGTTCAAGGACCTCCTGCTGGTGCCCCATGTCAAGAGCTGTAGTCGGCTCATCCAGCAACAGTAGGTTTGGCTGCTGGACAAGTGATCTAGCAATAATAACTCTTTGGCGTTCACCCCCGGACATTTCAGTCACAAAACGATCTGCCATGTCATGGAGATTTAGATCTTCCATCACAGATAGGCTAAGCGATACATCTTCCTGTGTGGGCTGAAAGCCTCTACCCAAATATGGCGTTCGCCCCAATAAAATGTAGTCAATAACTCGCACACGAGGAGGGACAACTGGTATCTGTGGAACAATTGAGACTATCTGGGCGCGTACTCTAGGATCGGTTTGCATAAGGTCCGAGCCTTGGAAGTTCACTGTTCCCAGCGCAGGAATGATCCCTGCGATTGCTCGAAGTAAGCTTGATTTTCCTGACCCATTAGGCCCAATTAGGGAGAGCCAATCCCCCGACTCCACATTTAACGACACATTATTAACAACTTTCTTGCCACCAAGCTCAACCTCAAGGCCTTGAATGTTAAGAGGTTCATATAATGCCATCGGATCTCCTTCTAAGTACAAATAAAAAGAAGGGAGCCCCAAAGAATGCCGTTACCACTCCAATAGGAAGCTCCGCCGGTGACTGCAGGGTCCTTGCCAAAAGATCAGTGAGGATGAGGAAAGAGGCTCCGATGAAAAAAGATAATGGGACAACAAGTCGATTTGATGCTCCGACTACTAATCGGACTGCGTGAGGAACAATGATACCTACGAATGCTATGAGTCCGCTTACCGCTACTGCGGAAGCTGCTGCTAATGAAGCTGCCCCGATGACGATCCAGCGGACTCTTCGTGGGCGTATACCCAGCGAAAGCGCTTCTTCTTCTCCGACGGCAAGAACGTCTAAGGCTCCTTTCATTGAGAACATAACTATTAGAGAAATCGCAGCATATGGAAGAATCATAATTACCTCATCCCAACCACTTGTGCTGAGGCGACCCAAAATCCAGCTATAGACCTGCCTTAATGTCGCCGATTCTCGTTGTTGTATATATGTCTGTATTGCAGTAAATAATGATGCAACAGCCACGCCGGCAAGAAGTAAGCTTGCAGTGCTCGTAGATCTTCCTACAGCACCCCCAACTGCCAGTGTGATTGCTACTGCTATCGCTGAGCCTAGAAAGGCTGCTATCGGTAGCGCATCAAAAATACCTTCTCCATTGGTAGCCCCGGAGACAATAGCTATAGTTGCGCCTAGACCTGCCCCAGCTGCTACTCCTAGTAGATAAGGATCGGCAAGCGGGTTTCTAAATACCCCTTGATAAGAAGCCCCAGCAACTGCGAGGAGTCCCCCTACTATCAAGCCAAGGACAATCCTCGGCAATCGCACATCCCACACAATGGCTTCTTGTATTGTGGAGAGTCCTGAATCAATAGAAATACCAGGAAACCGACTGAGAACTTCAAGAAAAATACGGTCTGGCCGAATGGATACGGGTCCAAATAAAAGGCTGACGAGAATTGACGCAAAGAGGATAACAAAAGCACCTGCAACTAACCCTGAGGTTAGTTCGGCAGGGGCTTCCTGCTGCTGTTTCTTCTTGTTATTATCCAACTGTTTCCATTGCAATCATTTGCTCTACGGCAGTGGCGATTGCTTCCAAGAAATCCACAACTCTTGGTCCCCATCTTGAAGCAATATCATCGTCCAATTCAATAACTTTTCCTTTGGATACTGCTGAAAGAACATTCCATCCATTCCGTTCAGCCACTGTCTCAATACCTTGAGAACAACACTTTGTGTCAGCTAGGAAAATTAAGTCTGGGTTCTGTGAAAGGATATACTCTTCTGACAGTTGAGGATATCCAGAGCCTGCTCCTTCGGCTTCGTCAGCAATATTGGTCAATCCGAGCATTGCGTACACTTGACCGATAAATGTTGAAGACGTAACTGAGAAGTACGTGGGGTCCAATTCATGGTAGAAGGTCAAGGAAGAGCCATAAGGAACGTTGATTCTAGCCATAAGCTCATCAATTTCCTGTTGCATTTCCTGAACCGTGCTTTCAGCTCCAGCACTTGCTCCTGTGGCTGCTCCCAGCTGGGTTATTTGTTGATATGTATCGTCAAGGCTAGCCGCAGCGTATTGTGTCAATGAAGGTATGCCCACGTTTGTTAGCCCTTGTTCGATGTCTTCTGGAAGATACGAATGAACAACCAAATCAGGCTCTAAAGCCAATATCGCTTCTAGGTTCGGTGTAAAGCCTGAAATATCTGAGGTCGGGGCCTCAGGCGGGTAGTTTGATTGGTCATCAACAGCAATAACTTGATCCCCAGCACCGATAGCAAACAGGATTTCGGTAGCTGTAGGTGATAAGGATAATATTCTTGTAGGTTGATTCTCTAATACGAGATCACCATTTGGAGTTTGAAGGGTTACCGGAAAAGCAGCTGCCACTTGCTCGTCGGCCTCAACTTCATTCATTGACTCCACCGGCTGGCTATTATCAGTAACTTTACTTTCTCCGGTCGCAATAACTTGCGTCGAGGAACTTGAACAACTGCTCGATAACGCAAGAATTGCTATGAGCGGAAGTAATCGTTTCACTATTTTCATTGGATACCCTCCTCTCGGGTAGTAGACGAGACGCAGACTGGATATCCAGCAACGAACTTGTTCTTACCTCGAGAATGTTCGTTTTCTGGGATGGACTCGACCGGGCTCAAATGCTGCTGCATTGTTACCGTTGCGGGACAGCGCTGGGATTTAACCAGACTTCGGAACCATCGCAAAAAATATTAAATTTTCAATTGCGAGTCTAGCACCTCATGTACCATGTGGTGCTCTGAAGCAATCCTTGATCAAAGAATTTGGCTTAAGAATAACTTTGTTCGATCTTCGGTCGGGTCAGTGAAGAAGTGTTCCGGAGTTCCTACTTCTACTATCTCCCCGCTCTCCATGAAGATAATTCTATCTGCGACTTCGCGGGCGAAACCCATTTCGTGGGTGACTACCATCATGGTCATCCCTCCTAATGCTAAATCCTTCATGACATCAAGAACTTCTTTTATCATTTCTGGATCCAGAGCTGATGTCGGCTCATCAAATAGCATTATCTTTGGCTCCATAGCAAGAGCCCTTGCTATGGCGACTCTTTGTTGCTGTCCGCCAGAGAGTTGACTAGGCAACTTGGATGCTTGTTCGGGTATCCCTACCATGTTTAACAATTCCTTGGCTTTTATTTCAGCATCAGCCTTAGGCATTTTGCGAACCCATTTGGGTGCCAAAGTTACGTTATCTAGGACTGTAAGATGCGGAAAAAGATTGAATTGTTGAAAGACCATCCCCACCTCGGAGCGAATTTTTTCAATGTTGCGTACATCATTAGTAAGCTCAACACCATCAACTACTATCGTTCCTCGTTGGTGAGCTTCAAGCCTATTTATGCAACGAATCCAGGTTGATTTTCCAGACCCTGAGGGTCCTAGGACAACTACAACTTCTTGTTCAGCAATCGTAGCCGTTACGCCTTTTAAGGCTTGGAAATCCCCAAACCATTTATCTACATTTTCGCAAGCGATCATGTCTGGTCGTGTTTGCTGTTTTGTTTCTGAGCTCATTGGGCACTTACTCCCGTTATTGCTAATACATTTACCTTACTTCTGATCTCACTCATCTTTCACCTGGCACACGTGTTCTTCCAACTTCTGCCGATGTTTGAACATTGAGAAAGCGGCCACAAAATAGATAACAGAAATTAAAACAGACCTCATCTTTTGACTCCAAGAAATTCCGTCTGTGCTGGCACGACATATGCAGCGATGCGGAGAATATCAAAAGCTCATGCGATGTATTTAAACACCATTTTTTTGCTTTGTTTTGAGCACAACAATGTAATGCTTTTGTCAAAACTCAATTTTATATTCCACCTCAATCAGGAGACCAGTGGGTAAGGTCATGATGTGTCACTTATACGTACGCTTTTGATTAGGGTTTCCGGACCCGATCAATTAGGGGTTTCAGCAGAATTATTTGAGGTATTGTCCGCAATCGGCGCTGTTGTGAAGGACATTGAACAGATTGTCGTTCGGCGAAGATTGACGCTAGACGTATTAGTCGAAGTAGATAAGAGCGAAGATGCTTTAAAGGATCTTCTTCTCTTTGGATATCAGAGAGGTTTACACATTGACGTTGAAGAAGTTGATGACGAACCAACCGAATACGCCGAGCAATGTGTGGTTACTCTGATCGGTAGAGATATCACCCCCAGTGAACTCATGCTAGCTACGCGAGCAATCTCTAATAATGAGGGAAATATCGACCGGATAATTCGTCTTTCACGCTATCCAGTGATGAGTTATGAACTTGCCGTGAATGGTGGGAAACTAGATGAAATTAAACAGGGACTTTTACAGGTAGCTTCGAAAACGCCCGAATTAGATATAGCAGTTCAGCCTTTAAATCTGAGCCGAAAAGCTAAACGCTTAGTTGTGCTTGATGTTGATTCAACACTTATTCAGAATGAAGTCATTGATTTATTGGCTGAACAAGCGGGTTGTGACGTAGAGGTTTCAAGGATCACCGAGTTAGCGATGAGAGGTGAAATGGATTTTGAAGAGTCTCTTTTGCAGAGGGTTAGCCTACTTGAAGGCTTGGATGAGCTTGGGGTTGAAAGAGCATGGCATAACCTGAAATTAACTCCTGGAGCCAGAACATTTTGTCGGACACTTGGAAGGCTTGGATTTACGACAGCGCTAGTAAGTGGAGGGTTTTCAATTTTTGCTGAGCGTCTTCAGCGTGAACTCAATATCAAGCACGCTAAGGCAAATGAGCTCGAGATCATTGGAGGCCGTCTAACAGGTAAAGTTGTTGGCCCTATCGTCACTCGCGAAGCGAAGGCTGAATTTTTGTGTGAAATCGCTGAGATGGAAGGTGTGCCGATTGATCAGACTGTCGCTGTTGGAGATGGCGCGAATGACCTTGATATGTTGACTATCGCCGGATTGGGTATTGCATTTAATGCAAAGCCAGTAGTTCAGGATGCGGCTAATACAACTTTAAGAGTTCCTTATTTGGATGCGATTCTATTTATGTTGGGTGTTTCTCGTGAAGAGATCGAAGCAGCTGACTCATCAGATTTGCATTGACTAGTAGACCCTACTCGTCGTCATAAACTAGTCGAAAACCCAAATGCCCCATTGCGCTTGTAGGTGTGGTTGAACTCCTTGCCGCAGGTCGGTATCGGTTGCAATATGATTCATGACACAAGTACGAGCCGCCTTTAATTACCTTGGCGGTGCCAATAAGAGGTCCTGTTGGGTTTTCTAATTTTGGTTTACGTTTGTTCGTGAACCAGTCTTGGCACCATTCCCAGGTGTTACCTGTCATCTCATGCAAATCAAACTTATTCGGTGGGTATGAGCCGACTGGAGCAGTTCCGTACCATCCATCAGACTCAAGGTTCTTATCTGGAAAAGATCCTTGCCATACATTCATCAGGTGTTCGCCACCTGGTGTTAGTTGACTTCCCCATGGGAATATTGTTCCGGGAGATCCTGCGGATGCAGCATATTCCCACTCTGCTTCTGTGGGGAGTCTTCCCCCACCCCAATTGGCATAAGATGAGGCATCGTTCCATGAGATTTGGACGACTGGATGATCCAGCTTTCCCTTTATTGTTGAGTGTGGCCCTTCGGGGGATTTCCAAGTAGCTCCGAAGACCTGCCGCCACCAAGGAGCTCCCTGAACTCCTCTGGTATCCTCGAAGTCATCGGGCAGCAATCCGCCAAACACGAAAGACCAACCTATCTCTTCCGCCTCAGTGATATACCCGGTGTCATCGACAAAAGTCATAAATTGTTGATTTGTTACAGAATATTTTTCGATTAGGAAGGGTGAGAGAATTACTTCCGTTGTAAATTCCTCCCCGTCTTGGGGGTAAGCAAACTCGTAGTTGGAACCTAACCTAAATGGTCCACCTTCAAGTGCCACTTTCTCGGTGTTTGGCGAAGATACTTTTCCCGTACTTCTATCAGTGATGTATGTTTTTTTATTCCGCCGGGGAGCACAACAGGAATCGTCTTTCTTCATAGTTAAGAAGCTTAGCCGTTCAAATAAACCTATTTCTTATCGAAGTTCTATTCTGAAAAAACAGGTCTTTCGGGTAGTTTGGATGTGTGGTTTCACTTGATCTTGAATTTGTACGCTCTCATTTTCCAGCATTCACTCATCCTGACTCAAGACAATGGGCACATCTTGAAAATGCTGGGGGTAGTTATGTTCCGAATCAGGTAATCAGTATTTTGCAGAGCTTTTACACCAGCTCAAAGGTACAGCCGTATTGGAATTTTGGGCCTTCAGCGAAGGCCGGTCAGGCTATGGACAGATCTGCGGAAGTTATCCCTGCTACTTTCAACGCAAGCCCAGTTGAAGTACATTTTGGTCCCTCAACTTCACAGAACACGTATGTTTTAGCTAATGCTTTGCGACCTGATTGGGATCCAGGAGATAATATCGTCGTCACGAATCAGGACCATGAAGCAAATATTGGCGCTTGGCGGAGGCTAAAAGAAACTGGAATTGAAGTTAGGGAATGGAGGGTCAACCCAGAAACTGGATTGCTTGACATAGGCGAACTCGCTCAGCTTATTTGTAGCAAAACCCAACTGGTAGCTGTGACCCATGCGTCAAACCTTGCAGCGACCATAAATCCGCTGAGGAGTATCGCTGAATTGATCCACGGTGTCGGGGGCTTACTAGTTGCTGATGGCGTCTCATTTGCCCCTCACGCTGCCATTGATGTTCAAGAGTTAAATTGCGATATTTATCTATACAGCACATACAAAACGTACGGCCCCCATTTGGGACTGATGTACACATCCGAGAACATTTCTCACAAAGTAACCAATCAAGGCCATTTTTTTAATGCAGACAAGCCTACCTACCGATTAACTCCTGCGGGGCCTGATCATGCCTCGGTAGCAGCTTGCGCGGGGATGGTTGACTATTACGAAGATGTATATCATCACCACTTTCAGTCGGGCTCGGCAAATTTGAGAGGACGTCTTGAAAAGGTTTTTCAACTGTTCGGAGAACACGAGGAAAAGCTCATGGAGCCTCTCATTAAATATATTTTGTCCAGAGAAGATTTTCGACTTATTGGAACGGACTCAACGAACCGAGCCGAAAGAGCTCCAACAGTAGCATTTCATTCATACACAAAATCAAGCGAAGCAATTTATAACTCCCTAATCGACGCTAAAGTCTCTTGCGGCCATGGGAATTTTTATGCTCATCGTTTGACTGAAGCGGTTGGTTTAAACCCAGAGGATGGAGTGGTTCGTCTATCCATGGTTCACTACAACACGGTGGAAGAAGTCGGTCGAGCTATTGAGGTTCTTCAAGCAATAAATTGAGGATCGGCTCGCTCATGCTTAATGAGATACTCTTTTATATATAGGAGGTCGGACCCTCCAGCGTAACCTCTCAATTTACCGTCTGAACCTAGGACGCGATGACAGGGCAGAATTATTGGTAGCGGGTTCAGTGCGTTTGCGGACCCTACTGCTCGTGCTCCATTTGGGACCCCAACGACTTTTGCTTGCTGTCCATATGTTGCTGTTTCTCCATATTTAATAGTGCACAACGCCTTCCATGCTTTGACCTGGAATGACGTGCCTTCTGGCTCCAAAGGTAGTGAGAATACCTTCCTCTTTCCTATGAAGTACTCTTCTAATTGTTCGGCACACTGGACCAAAATTGGTATTTCCTTTGATTCTAAATCGTGACTTAATCTGGAACTAAGGGATTGCGTTGGAAGAATAATCTGTTTCAGATTTGCTTCCGTACTGATGAAACGAAGACTTCCTATAGGA
>DBHP01000005.1:0-19501 GCA_002295705.1 Candidatus Neomicrothrix sp. UBA825
TAAAGGAGTCTGATCGAGAATCTTTTCCTCAATGAGTTGTCCAAGCCCTGATACAAAGGTGGGATGCACGCCTACGGTAGGGGTCCTTGTGACTTTCATACCCAAAGAACGGGCATGATCCGCAGCTTCTGTATCCAAGTCAAACATCACTTCCATATGGTCAGAAATAAACCCTATGGGAGCGATGATCACAGATTCGACTCCCTGCGAGGACAAAGAGTCAAGATGGTCAACAATATCTGGTTCTAGCCATGGCACCGTAGGTGGTCCGCTACGGCTCTGAAATACGAGATCCCATTCCATATCGGGAGCAACAGCATCTACCAATTGAGAGGCAAAATCTCTTAATTGCCATTGATAGGGGTTCGTTTCCAGCCATGCTGACGGAATCGAGTGGGCAGTGAAAGCCAGGCGAGTTTCCCGGATAGTGTCAGTGTCAATTTCTGAGATACTGCTTTTCAAACGCTGCGCCATGGCATTAAAGAAGCCAGGGTGATTCCAGAAGAGACGAATCTTTTCTACAGAAAGATCCTCAGCATTCAACCCTTCCACAGCAAGGTCAAGATCTTCTTGATACTGTCTGCAGCCAGAATATGAACCAAACGCACTCGTCACTAATGCTAAAACGTTACGTTTCCCGTCGTCATAGATATTTCGGAGAGCGTCAGATATATACGGATCCCAGTTTCTGTTGCCAAAGTAGACAGGCAACTCAATATTTCGGGACTCAAGTTCTTCTTCCAATGCAGTAATAAGATCCCTATTTTGTTGATTGATAGGGCTGACTCCGCCAAATACCCCATACTGAGCCTGAACCTCCTCAAGGCGTTCTGCTGGGATATCTCTGCCGTTGGCTACATTACGAAGGAACGGTTCCACATCCTCCGATGCTTCAGGGCCGCCAAAAGATGTTAAGAGAATGCAGTCGAACTCTGTCATATTCTCTTTTGGCAATTGGGGCAATGCCAAATTGACCGTCCAGCAAGTTTTGATATAACGATTTCGTCCGGACAGCGGCGGCAATCTAGCCCCGCTCTTTTATATGCGTATAGAGAATTGTTTCGTTTTTTGTTTTTTGCTTTGATAGTGCCTTTGTCCTCATCCTGAATCGTTACTATTCTGTTGAGCTTTTTGCCCCTTCTAAGCAGATCAACAGTCCATTCCCACAATTCTTCAGCTTGATCATCACGAATTTTATTACATGGTGTTTCAGGGTGAATTCCGCAAAGAAACAATAGTTCAGCGCGATAGACGTTCCCGATGCCGGCAAGTAGGTTCTGGTCTAGCAAAGCAGCTCCGATAGGCTTTTTTGAGTCTCCGAGTCTTTTTTTAAACTTGCTTACCCCACGTAGGCCGACACGCAACGGATCTGGGCCAAGCTTATTGATAACGTCTTGGAGATCATCTTCCGTGATTAATGCGCACGTCTGAGGTCCAGTCAAATGCCAAGCGGAGCTTTCGTGAACGAGTCGTAATCTTATAGTGTCTCTCGGAGGATCATCTCTATTCACCTTCCGAAATTTACCAATAAGGCCCAGATGGACATGAAGGATATTCCCATTTTCCCAATGGCAAAAGAGATGTTTCCCCCACGCCTCAGACTTAATCATCTTAATGCCGTTTAATAAAGCAGCACTTTCGGAGAATCGACCTTGGGGAGACGTAGCTTCTACGCTTTTGCTGACGAAATCTTTCCGTAAGTCAGCAGCTAATCGGTGGATCGTGTGTCCTTCAGGCACAATCCGAACGGTAGCGTCTAACAACGAAAGTTGCTACAGAAATCTTGAACTTCGAGACCTTTTGCGATGCTTCCAAAGTGTTTTATCGTTTCACTATCTCTACTTGTGCAGTAAACTAACAGCGCCTAAGACCCGGGCTTGGGAACGAAGAGAGATTTTGTGAATTTACTAACCGCTGTATTCATCTGCTCCATAGTATTGATTGGTTTCACGACAACATATTCGATTCAGAGCCGACTCCCTTTTGAAGAAAGACTCATATTCGGTGTTGTCTTGGGAGTGATTGAAGTATCCATATTAGGTTTCCTTCTTTCTTGGGCTTTCTCCGTCAGTCGGACGACCATATTTATGACTGTCGGAATCTTACTAACCGTAAATTCTATTTTTGCTTTGCGACGGCGATCGGTTCTCATCGCAGATTATGAGAGTCTACTCATCCGTTGTAAACGTAAATGGAATGACCCGTTAAGCCCTAAAGTACCGATCTTTCTACTTGTCTCTAGCAACTTACTAACTACGAGAATTATGCAAATTGCATATGACGGAACTGATAGCGGTGGTGTAGCGGTATCGCACCTTTCTGTTTATGGTGACTGGTCAGCTCACCTTGCCTATGCTGCATCATTTGCGTACAGCGATAATTTTCCTCCTGAGTTACCAACAGCTGCTGGAGAGAGTTTTTCCTACCATTTCGGGATTGATTGGTTCTCCGCCATGTTTGTTCCGTTGGGACTTGATATCTTTTCCGCCATGCAAATATCGACCGTGCTTCTCGGCTCGGTTCTGCCCCCAATTCTATACTTTGGGTACAAAAGGTTTGTTTCAAATAACCGTGCAGCAGTATTTGCGCTCCTAATATTTCTCTTATCAGGAGGGACAGCAGCGTTCTTTAGATTTCTATTTGAAGACCTCCCTAAGGAGGGGCCATCAATTCTTCTCAACTTGCCGAGAAGTTACGCATTCGACGGCTTTGACAGAAATTGGGTGGACAACGCAGTAACTGGGTTCCTGTATCCCCAACGTCCCACTCTTATCGGATTTTCAGCGCTGGTCATTGTGATTGTTCTACTTTGGGAAAACAGAAAAATAAAAATCTCAAGCACCTACGTATTCGCAGGAATTCTTGTTGGCGCCTTACCGGTCTTTCATATCTTTTCGTTCGGTGCCCTTCTTTTGCTGTCAACCTTTTGGGCACTAACTTCCATGAAAAAATATTGGTTGCATTTCTTTACTCCTGCGTTACTGCTAGGGGTTCCGGTTTTAGTTTGGCAATGGCCAGACCGAGACGGAAGATCTTGGCATCAGCTTTGGGTATTAGGTAAATCCTCTTGGAACCTCAACGTCATTGATTTTCTGTGGTTCTGGCTACTCAATACCGGTCTAGTTATCCCAATCGCTGCTTTGGGTATAGTTCGCTCATCACGCGAGATCAAACGATTTGCCATTCCTATTTTCGCGTTTCTAATAATTCCAAATATTGCAATCTGGCACTTTTGGATAGGGAATAATGCCAAATATGTCATACTATTCCTACTCCTTTCCGCACCATTTATTGGAGAACAGGTCGAGCTACTCTTCAAATCAGGAGGACTGCGCAAATCACTCTCAGTAGCATTACTAATTTCTCTCCTTTTCACTGGCACTTTGGATGTATGGAGGGCAATGGATAAAACAACGGGCCCTTACCCTGTTGAGTACCTGACCGGATCTGATGTGCTCGTAGGGGAATGGATTCTTAAAAACACTCCCTCAGACGCCACGTTCGCAAGCGCAAATACCAACACGCATCCTGTACGAGTACTCACGGGAAGAAGCGTCGTCTCGGGCTCACCGGGGCGATTAAACGACCTTGGAATCAATTGGTACTCAAGAGATCAAGACTTGCGATCCATATATCAATTGCAAGAGGGTTATGGTCAGCTACTCGCACGGTATCAGGTTACGCATGTCGTTCTTGGACCATTAGAAAAGCTTCACTATGGACTACCACCAAACTATGAGCTACAGATAGGGGAGGAGTTAATTCTTCACGGAGCGCAACTAGTCTATGATCGTGCAAACTATCAGGTATACGATGTGCAGGACATGCAATGATAACTCAACGCTCAGAGAGACTTAAAACAGCCACTCAGCAGGTCAAGAGAGTTACTTCTCCATTAAGCATCATCGTGATTCTAGTAATCGTCGCTTTAACGTTGCGGCTGTTATCTCTAGGTGAAAGACCATTCCATCATGATGAAAGTCTTGATGCATGGTTCTCACTTCGATTCCTCAACGGAGAATACAATGGTTACGACCCCGTTTACCATGGGCCATTGCGGTTCTATCTGACCGCAGCAATATTCTGGGTATTTGGAGTCGCAGATATCACAGCACGACTCTTGGCAGCAATAGCTGGCTTCATATTAGTTTTCGCCCCATTGCTCTGGAGAAAACACTTAGGCATCGTGGGAACCATAGGGGCGATGACACTAATCTCCGTTAGCCCAACGATGGTTTACTTTTCGCGCTTTGGACGAGAGGATTCGCTTTTTCTTCTACTCACAACGAGTTTCGTAATTCTCTTCATCGCATTTTTAGTAAATCCTCAAGGGTGGCATCCCACTGCGCTCCTCACAACAATTGTTCTCAGCATGGCTATAAAAGAATCTATTCTTCTTGTGATCTTCCTTTTCGGTGTCCTCACCCTTTTCCTCGCCCTCCAAGAAAGCCTTTCACGCATCAAACAAGGAACACTAGAACGATTTCCGTTACTAAGTTCACTGCTCATTTCAGGAATCGGACTGCTCTCACTGACACTCATATTGATCTGGGTAGGTGACAGTGGAGGTAACGAGACCATAATCAAAATAGCTTGTTACTGTGGATTACTGCTGCTGGTAATCGTAGGGATAAGAGTTTTCTCAACAACTGAAAAGGATCATCAACCAGAAATTTCCATAATAAAGTCGCTTCGAGAACCGAATCTAAAGCAATGGAGTATTTCACTCGTTATCGCCAGCATCACATTCATTGCATTATTCTCACAATTATTCACCAACTTTTCCGGACCCAATACAACAAGCGCACCGTATGGTGCGCTCCGTAACGGTCTCACCGCAGGATTTCAATATTGGTCAAACCAACAAAGCACAGGAGCACGAGGAGACTCACGCTGGCATTACTATCTCTCAATGTTGATCGCATACGAATGGGTCATACTATTCATTGCTTTGTTCGGGATCTGGAAAATTATTCAACAACCCACGCTCTTCAATCAAACAATCATGTGGTGGGCTCTAGGCGGACTCATTGTCTACTCCTGGGCAGCAGAACGCATGCCCTGGCTCATCATCCATATTCTCTTACCCATCATCATCATCGCAGGACTAGGCATTCAGCACATATGGGAAACAGTTTCCACGCAGAAGAAAAGAAAACAAATCGCATGTTCAGTAGCATTAGTTCTTTTAATTTTCGTAGCTTTCCAATCCATTAAAACTAACTTCGACGGTCCCGGTGAACCAAATGAGCTGCTGGTTCAAGCGGGACAAGCAACACCTGAAGTCATTGCATGGACCAATCAGATCCACGAACTCAATAGGGTGTTCTATGCAGAAAACGGAAAACACCTATCAGTTCAAATAGATAGTGATATCTACTGGCCATACGGGTGGTACCTTCGAGACTTCCCGACATCCACATATGCAACTATCACTACCGGAAACACGGCAACCCTAGCAGCATCTCCAGACATTATTTTTCTACCCCAATGGGACAGGAACCTCGCGCAAAACTTAGTAGATGATTACGCTATCTTTCCTTACAACCATCGATGGTGGTGGGTTCCCCAATACGACGCCGGGTTTTCAAGTATCGCAGATACTCAAACCTTGCTAATCAACTGGGGGCAATGGATTTGGAATCGAACACCCTGGCAGAACATTCAAGGTAGCCCAGACGGATGCCCATCAGCGCTGGCCGGAAATGTCTACATGAAAGAATCTGTTTTGTCGATGGCACAGAAAAAGGAAGTTTGGAACAGCCCACATCTCACTCCATCACTAATTCAAGGAGGCAGCCTCTGTTAACTCCCAAAGAATATATTCATCCACACGGTAAATGCTGTTTAAATCGTCACTAAAAACACGACGAATACCAGGATGTTCACCTAAATAATTCAATGCATCTGGCGAAACAAAGCGACGCTCCTGCACCCCTACAATAATGTAACTAACACCATATGAAAGAAGGAAATCGGTCATATAATCATGATCCTTCAGCGTATAAAAGTTCTGAACCTCAAATTTTCGTTGGCTGATCATATCCTGATAATCGGTTCTTTGCTGGCGCTGATGCGACGACCAACCCAAAATAGAGGGGAGTCCCGTGTGGACCGCAATTCTGGAATTCCAATCATAACTATTACCTGCCCATTCAACGATTGTCGGACTTCCGGAAACAGATGACCTGAGCCAATTAATAAGTTCTAAATCTTCTCCTATCCGAACTATCGAAGGTTCCGCATCCAATCCATTATCGTAACGAGCAAATGCAGGCTGAGCAGACAGATAACTAAGCCCATTTAAAGTCTTCAAATCCTTTGAAAAACGTGTATCTAACCGCGGTCCAATTGAAGAAAAGGGATAAACAAGCACAATTATGAGCCCCATAATAAGACTAAACGACCAAAGACTCACAAATGACAAACGTCGAGAAGTTACTTGATTCCCTCCTTCTGCTCGAATACTTTGGCAAATAATCTTAATCGATAATGCAGATGCTAAAGCTAGTAACGTCCAGCCTTGCAACCAGAATTTGAAAACAGTATTCATTCTCTCAACATCGTTACTAACGACAAATATTTCCGGACCCGCCAAAATCGCGAATCCCAATGCCCACAAACAAAAAGCACTGATCTTTTGAACAGACCTAGCACCCAACATCTCCAAAACCAGAAGATGCACCGACACTGCCGCCCCAAAGGCTGACAAGGCAAGCGCCCACCCAATCAATAGGCCCAAAGAAAATGAAATTAATGCATAAATAATAAATAACCAGAAATTCAATACGTCACGTCTATTGTGAAAATTCTGGACACGAAAAATACTCTGCAAGGATCTTCCTCTGAGTCTTTGGTGCGCCTCACGACAAACAAACGCCAAAGCTATAAAGAGAAACACACCCCAATGCGATAGGAAATCACTAAACGGCGACACCCAACTTGTTCGCCTCAAACCCAGATCAAATGTTTCGCGAGCGTCATCGTATGGAATTACGATAATCAGAAAGGTTAGGAGAAAGACAAATAAATGCCGAACAAATATTAGTGACCTTAACCGAAACTCATCGGAGGCAAAGATACTTACTCCAGTCGTCAAAGCAAAGATGGTAGAAATTGCAGTGACCCACCCCAAACCTGAACCGAATGCGCCCAAGGCTACGGATAAACTTGCAACTAGCCAAAGAATAGATTCACCAAGATGACTATTGTGAACAGAAAAAATCACCTTCACTTGAAAACTTGCGCTACCAAACACAAATGCAATTAATGCGATCAAACATAACGTTGGCATGTCCCACGTATTTGTCATCTTGGAAATCGCTAGTGTGAGACCAAGCATTGCAGCAAGGACTACCGAATGCGTGAATCTACCTCCCTGACAACTGAAAACGTAGGCCATAGATAAAGCAATAAGCAACGTAAAGATCGGCATCCCCATTAGATGAGGATGAAGATCACCGAAGAGGAAGGTAAAGAAAGGGAACTCAGTGATATCAAAGTTTCCAGTATTCACACGACTAGGACCCCACCAATCATACGAAGGTAGGGGAGTTCCTTGAAGCCACGCGACAAATCCGCCAAGGAATTCTAAACAATCTCCCACCACAGGCCAGCCAGATAATAAATTCCATTTATCTACCGCTCTGAATTGCTCGTGATAACGACGAACCCCATCGAAAGTTCCAGCTATGGCAAAAAGAAAAGACGCTAAGAGCCCCGTTCTGATAGCACCACCAAGGACTGACGGCTTAGACGAAGTTCTCTCTTTGGTGAAAGATACTAAGTTCACGACAATAGTAAGGACGCCAAGCACAGCTAAAGAAACGTAAGTTGCTAATCCGAACTGGAAAACAAATTCAGGTTGCAAACCCAAAGCAACCATTGGAACAGCCAACAAAAACCATCCAAAGTAGTAGTAATTCATCACCCCACCTGCGAACCAAGGATCGTAAGGTGGAAGATTTTCACTCCTTCCTATTGCAGTTAGGTAACCCAACTCCATGGGTTTTTCACCCCCACGGAACGCATCCCACATATCAGGATTAAAGAATCTCAACGCAAGAACAGCGAAAAAAACTCCTGCAAAAGTAATCTCAACGGTCACCCATGTTCTTTTTTCATGCAGAAAGAAGTTTTTGATGATAGAGCGATTACGGGACAACTGCCACAAACAAGTAGCCAACAGAATCAACAATGATGCAACAACGGTGAATTTTGAAAAATTGACCACATCCCACGCAACTAGAACCCATGTGATCATCCCTATCGCAATAAACCCGAAAACTTTACTCAACCCATACCCACGATCAGGCAACGACTGACAAAGCTGAAGAGTAGATGGTAAAACGAGTAGCGCAGAGATTTGCAACCAGAGAAACCACCATAACCACCCAAATGAACCAGTAAAGATGCCTGATGCGAACCGTTCGTCGAACGTATCTCCGCTTTGCATAGAGCGATATTGAGACGGTTGCAAGAGTAACGCATTCGAGACACCTTCTCTTGGGAGCAAATTCGGAGCATTAGCCGCCGCAAATGGATTCAGAATTCGACGAGCTTTCTCTACATCCCAATCATCTGACTTCTCCCAAATCGTAACAGCAGGGTGATCGTAAACAGAGAATGTTTCTTCAGACCCCCATGAGGGAAAATCAAAACCCAGTAACGAAGGCTTATTCTCAAATGAAGCAATCTTAGAAAAACCTAACTGTTCATTAAATAATGCTTCGTAATAAGCGACTGTAGAGGGGTATTCAGCAGGCATTCGAGGAATAGAGTCATACAGCCTATTGCTCGACTCAATAATATAATCAACCTCGTCAAGCTGCGTTAAGAGAACATCCGGTTTTACTAAACCACTTTCTGGGTCAATTGAGGAATCAGAGCGGAAAAGATCAAACTCAACAAGCTCATATCTCCTCTCGGCAAGGTCCGCCGAGCGTACTGGAACGGTATCATCCCAAACCTGACGAGAAATCGAAGCCCCTGCAGGAATATTCTCAGTCACCCAGGATGACGCAGCTAATCTCGGGTGAGTCTTTTGGTAAACGCCGTTAACGAAACCGGCTCCCCAGATCAAAACTACTCCTGTGATTAGGCTGCACAATAGTGCAACGCAACCCCAGATAACCTTATCATGCTGTTGGCTCTTCAATCGCCGGACCGCCCCAACCCACAATCGTTGAATACCGAATCCTCCGAAAGCAATCAGCATCGGGTAAACAGGCAGATAATAGCGGTTTAAGGGATTGAATTGTGTTGTTACAAGTGCTCCCAAAGCGATGATAAACGATATGGGTATCAATAAAGAAAAATCTTTTCTATATAAAATCTCTCTGCAAACATAAACAATCCCAATTAAGACACACACACTTATTCCAGGCCCCATACCTGACCAGAACATTGATTTCAAAGGAGCAAATAGAGGAAGACGGTCAACCCACTGAATAACCCACGGAAAATCTCCACCTTTATTTACATCCTGCAAATATCTGAGGTCAGTAACAAAATCAGGATGTAATTTAAGAGCGTCTGAGAAAGCGTATGGCTGAAATACACGAAACGTACCAATCGCCATCAACCCAGAAACGGAGACCAATGTGACAAAGGAATAGAACGCCTCTGATCGCCTTGCACGACTAGTCCACTTATCCCTGTCATTATTGAAAGTCGATAATGCAAAAGCAAGTACTGGAGCAGTAAAGACAATGAAACCCGTGAATTTTGATGCGCCAGCTAATCCACAAAAGAACCCGATACAGAGTGCTTGAATAATTTCATGTCGTTCGGGGGCATCCCCATTTCGTAGTGTTCGAGAGGACTTATAAAATAGTACCGATAATAGAACTGCGACCGTCCCGAAGAATGTTACCCACGGCTCAGCTCCATGGAAGTGACTGTATTGAATATGGAGCGGAGCAAACGTCAAAAGGGTTGCTGCGATTAAACCTGCTGCTCTAGAAAACAAGGCACGTCCCAAAAGATAGGTAAGTAGCACAGTACCGGTATCAATTAAAGCTGCTAATAGCCTGCCAATATTTTGGACCTCAAACCCGCTATTGAAGGTTTTGGCTTCGTACATCTCTCCACTTGTAGATAACCGGTTCTCTTTCAAGTTAATTCCAACAGAGTCAACCACTGATACAACCCAATTAGAAAGAAAAAAATCTGCCTCTAGGAACTCAGCTGCTCCCTTTGTCGCAAACAAGGGGAGAGTGCCATATACCCATGAGTCCCGGTAACGATATGGATTTAATTCTGAATCCTCAGAATTAAAGTATGTCACCGGATCCTCCCATTGAATATCTGCGGTCACAATGCTCCAGTAGCGTTCGTCGGGATGTTGATGGGTTCCTTCATCCCAATCCAAATTCCACACGCGCAAAAGGAAAGCAACCAAAAGCAAAATCACAAGGCCGACTCGTCGAAGGGAACTTTTCTTCTTCGTCTTGAGGGACATGGAATTAGCCATGATAAACATTAGATCGTTACGGCAAGAGAAATGAAGTTTGCTGTGATTCAGTACAATTTAGCGCTCCAAAATAATCTTCATAAAGAGAAGCGAACTCATCCAATTAAGTGAAATGAGACGGTATTATCGTTATATGTCAGTTAATGAAACACAGGTTAGTGCCGACACCTTAGAAGTTACCGACGCCGCTTTATCCACGGTATTAGAGGTGCGGTCAGAAGAAGATAACCCAGAGTCTACAGCTCTTAGAGTAGCCATTACTGGGTCAAACGGACCCGAATTCTCTTATGATCTCTCTTTCGAAGATATTGACGAAGCTGGACCAGAAGATCATGTATACCAGGTCAGTGAACTAACCGTCATTATCCCCAAAGCTGATCTTGAGAATTTAACAGGAGCCACTCTGGACCTTCCAAGCAATCCGATGCAAGGCGGATTAGTGATACGCAACCCTAATCGTCCAAAGATGTTAGAAGGCGAAGATATAGAGCTCACAGGAACGCCTGGACAGAAACTTCAGCAACTACTCGATACGCATATAAATCCATCCTTAGCTGCCCATTCAGGGTACGCAGAGTTAGTCAAAATGGACGGAACGGTAGCTCACATTCTCATGGGAGGTGGCTGCCAAGGATGCGCCATGTCAGCAGCTACCCTAAGACAAGGTATTGAAGTAATGATCGCAGAAGCAATACCTGAAATCACTGAAATTGTTGACGTGACTGACCATGAAGCAGGAGAGAGCCCTTTCTTCGAGTGATATAAGATTTACAAATCAGCTTCGAGAATTGTCTTCACTATCCCTTCACAGTCAAGACCTAGCTCAGATAGAAGATCTTCAGGGTTTCCTTGATCAACGAACGAAACAGGAACGCCTTTCGTAATTATTGTCGGGGCGGGTCCGTTTAGTTCTCGCAGATGGTTCGCTATAGAGGACCCGACACCTCCTTCAACAATTCCATCTTCAAGGGTTACAACAATTGAATGATTATGTGCAGCAGCTATCATGTTCGAATCTAGTGGCGAAACAGCACGAACATCCCAAACACTTACACTACGACCCTGCTGCCGGAGTGCTTCAGATGCGCTGAGGGCGGTCTCCAACATTTTCCCTACAGAAAGAATACACACATCGGACCCTTCGGAAACCATGCGCGCATTTAAGCCTGACCCAACCTCGGTTTCAGGAACTGATGGGGCAGGCGTCCGCGGGTAGCGGATCGCTACAGGACCGGAGGTAATCTTTAAAGCATCAGAAAACATCTGCTGAAGTTCTTGATAAGAAGACGGAGCGAACATTGTCATTCCGGGGACCTTAGTAAGTAACATCATGTCCAATAAGCCATGATGGGACGCACCATCTGGACCAGTGATTCCGGCCCTATCAATGCAGAAAATTACAGGTTGCTCATGCAATGCAACATCAAAACTGACTTGATCAAAAGCCCGATTTAAGAAAGTAGCGTAAACAGCGACTACGGGGCGAAGCCCGCCCATAGCCATTCCAGCAGCAGCCGTAGTAGCATGCTGCTCGGCTATGCCAACATCGAAGAAGCGATCAGGAAAACGTTCAGAGAAGGGAAGCAGGCCGGTGCTATCTGGCATTGCCGCTGTGATTGCAACTAATTCAGGATGGTTTTCAGCTTCTTTGATAAGTATCTCTGTAAAAGCGGCGGTATAGCTCCCAGCTTTGGGAGCCCCGATGTCATGTAGTCTCTTAATCGGATCATTTTCAGCTGGACCATAGCCTCTACCCTTTTCGGTAAGAACATGAATAACAGTAGGTCCTTCGAAGCCAGAGGCATTACGAAGCGCTTTCTCGAGTCCCTCAATGTTATGTCCATCAAAAGGTCCGTTATAGCGAATTCCTAAATCTTCAAAGAAAGATGTCGGATCCCAAATTTCCCTAACAGCAGCTTTCGCTGCATCAATAGCCCGTTCAACAGATAAACCTAAGACTTCCCGCGATGGTAATAAACTCTTTACTTTCGATTCAATTTTTTCCTGCTGCTCAAGATATTTTGGATTGTTCCGAAGTTTCTTTAGGCTATCTGAGAGAAGCGAAACAGTTGGAGCATAGGATCTGCCATTGTCATTAAGGATGATGATGGCGTTGCTACCAGAATGTCCAAGGTTGTTGAGCCCCTCAAACGCCATGCCGCCAGTCAACGCGCCATCACCGATCACAGCGATAACCCGCCTGCCTTCTCCGATATCACTTTCTTGAGCAGTTGCTAGGCCAAAAGCGTAACTTAACGCAGTGGAGGCATGACTATTCTCAATCCAATCATGTTCAGACTCTGATCGGCTTGGGTAACCAGAGAGCCCTCCGCCTTTTCGTAGCGTTTTAAAGTCTCCCAATCGCCCAGTAAGCATCTTATGAACGTAGGCCTGATGGCCAGTGTCCCACAGAAGAATATCACGGGGTGAGTCAAAAACCCGGTGTAGCGCAATCGTAAGTTCGACGACACCCAAATTGGATCCTAGATGACCGCCATTCTCTTCAACGGTGTCAACAATGAACTGACGGATATCCGAACTTAGGGAGTTTAACTGGTCGTAAGACAAACGTCGTAGATCAGCTGGACATGTAATCTGTTCAAGCATAGTAAAAGAGCCTCATTAACAAGCTAACAATATGATACCTCAAGAACATAGTTGCACGGCTATGAAATACGGCACCTACTTACTATCAACCGGGATGCGTGTCCGCAAAACAACACTATCAAACCAAGAAATTAGATGAACTCCAAGGTAGTAGCCGACTCCAAGGACAATGGCCCCTCCAAGGGCATCTATCCAGTAATGATTCGCAGTGACCATAATCGCAAATAATGTTAACGGTGGATAGGACGCTATTGCGAAACGTCCGAATTTAGTAGTTACATGTTTCCGAATCGCAAGCCAACTCCAGAGAGCCCATGCAAAGTGCAGACTTGGCATCGCAGCATACTGGTTCGAGAGACTTTCCATTAATCCCGAGTCAAAACTCCACAAACCACCATATTCTGCCATTGTGTCGACGTACGGGCTATCAATACATGCTCCCACCTCACGGCAATTACCAAGTAACCGTGGAGGCATCAGAGGGAAGAGGGCAAAACCTATTAAAGCTAAACCAGTTGTAAGAAGCCCAATAGTCCGCCATTTTCGGTATTCATCACTAGCTCGTATAAATAGATAAATCAGCACCCCAAGCGTCACTACAAAATGTAAAGTCCCGTAGAAGATATTCCAGAAGCGCAAAAACCATACCCAACTGTCAAACCAACTTTGTAGAGTCGGTTCGAAATATAAGCCAAAAAAACGCTCAGTGTCGATCATGTAATCCGCATTTCGGTAAGCAGTATCTGAGGTCACTGAAGCAGACCCAAACTGATTCCTCACCCATGAGTAACATGAATAGCAGATAGCTATGAGCAGTAATTCCCGTACCCATACCCATTTACCTAATGAGTATCTGGTTTGAACAATGTCACTTCTCATTAAGACCCTAAACTATGTTTCGCTCCGAGCGGGATCACCACCATTGGTTCCTTTTCGTCCACCAAAAATTAGGAGAGGGAAACCTATTAGGCTCCCTAGTAGCGTTAACGCATAGATTGATAGCCCCAATGCAAGTGCTTGTTCAGAAGGAACATTTATGCCTGAAAGGAAAACAACAAGCGTTCCCTCTCTAACTCCCAATCCCCCTATGCCAAGAGGTAACACCTGAATAATAAGAACAGCCGGAATAAATGCCATTAGTGCTGTTAACCCAACCTGATCAATGCCGAGTGCTTCGACTGCACAACCAGCAGCCAGAAGAAGCATAAACTGGTAAGCGAATGCAGACAAGACCACTTCTCTAGCTGCTTTTGGATGTTCCCTCAGGCGATCAATTCCCAGATGGATGGCATTCGCAAAACGCAGAAATCCTTGCCGGTTGCGCAAGCCTTCACCAATGCGATCATTACCTAGCAATAGAAGAACAACCCCTAAACCTACTAGTGTTATAAAACCGATGACCAACGGAATTCTTGTTGAGTTGCCTAATCCAGTTAAGCCAGGGTTAATAGCAAATCCAATGAACGTTATCACTGGTAAAACCAGCCACCCACTTAACCGTTCAAATACAACGGAGGTGAAGCTAATAGGGCCGTCATCCGTATCCTTTGTTAATCGGCTCACTCTAACGACATCACCACCAACTGTCGTTGGAAGAAAATTAGAGACGAACTGTCCAGACATATAATGACTGAACAGTCTCCCAAGTGGTTGGCGTACACCCAAAGCTATTAAAACCCTTTGCCAGCGAACTGCTCCAAGAATAAAACCAGCCAATGTGAAAACGAAAGCCCCAATACTCCAAATAGCAGTTTCACTATTCCAATCAGGAAGTTCATCCCAGTCAATGTCATCCATTGACACGATAACGACTACTAGCAAGGCGACACTCAAACCAATACGGAGTGGTACCGTAATGTATTTGCTCCTCCACCATTGCGACTTCCGATTGGAAACGCTCGCAGTTGTTTCAAAGCTCATTTTAAATTGACCCACTCCACTGGTTAATTCGGTGCAAAATACGCATCTACGTAACCTAGATAGACTATTGGCACAAATGCTACTTTTATCGGATGCCTCAGGTTAAAAACGGTGAAAAAACAGAAAACCCTTGATTCAAGGGACTTTTTAAATTCTCAAGAAACGTCTACTCGCTCCATAAAACGGTTTCTAAACACAATTACGCGTGTGATCTGACCCATAGCAATCTGTATCGGTTCTGCATTTTCGCTTATCTCAAATGCGCTCACTTGGAAAGTGAGTCTTCGGCCATCGACTCTTGTCAACAAGGCACTGACTCGCACCGTTGCGCCAAGTCCTGTCGGGTTCACATGGTCAACCCTAACTCGCATACCGACAGTCGTTTCTTCGTCAGAGATATAGTCAGCGACCGCAGACATTGTTTGTGCTTCGCACCATGCTATGACTCTCGGGGTTGCCAAAACATCAACGTCACCAGATGCCAATGACGTTGCTAGGTCATCTTCTTTGACTGTGTAATCAGCTGCTGCAGGAATAGGTGGTTCCAATGCCATACATGTACCATACGCAAATAGAGCGGTTGTTTGTCGGATAGGGGCAATGACTTACGAAACAAGTACTCTATAGAGTATGGGAAAAGACATGATAGATAAAGAATTAATTGAGAACGCAATATCGGAAGCTTTAAAGACTGGCGGTGATTTCGCTGAAATCTTTGTTGAAGATAAGCGTTCTTCGTCGGCATACTTTGATGACGGAAAAGTAGAAGAGTTGACGTCAGGAAGAGATCGTGGGGCAGGAATACGAGTCGTTGTTGGAGAGACAACAGGTTTTGCCCACACAGCTGACCTAAGTCCCCAAGGGCTCTTAGATGCTGCTAGGTCAGCCGCTGCCGCAGCGCGTAGTAACGGAGGTGCTGGTTCGGTAAACGAATTGGTAGCCTCAAGCGCCCCATCACCAAATCCTGTCCTCGTTCTTCCTGAAACAGTCGAGAAGATAAAAAAAGTGGAGTTGTTAAAAAGGGCTGACGAAGTAGCTCGAAGTCAAAGTGAATCAATAACTCAAGTGTCTGCAAGATATGGAGATTCACGACGCCGTATTCTTGTGGCGAACAGCGAGGGAGTTTACGCCTCAGATGATCAAGTCAGGACTCTATTTTCAGTTGCATGTGTCGCTACAGGCGATGCTGGGATGCAGACAGGCAGAGAATCTACAGGGAGACCTATCGGGTTTGAACTATTTGACGAATACGACGTTGAGGAGTTGGCAGAAACGGCAGCCCAAAGGGCATTAACGAAATTAAACGCGAGACCCGCACCCAGCGGAGCAATGCCAGTAGTCATCGGCTGTGGCGGCGGCGGAGTCCTTTTCCATGAAGCATGCGGTCACGGATTAGAAGCTGATCTAGTTAAAAAACAGGCGTCAGTATTCGCTGAAAGAACCGGTGAACAAGTCGCAAGCGAATTGGTGACATTAATCGACGATGGAACTATGGCAAAAGAATGGGGAGCTTTCGCAATAGACGACGAGGGTCATCCGGCTCAAAAGAACACTTTAATTCAGGATGGAATATTAATGGACTACATGTGGGATGGATTGCGGTCACGATCGCAAGGGCGAAAGAGCAGTGGAAATGGGAGACGGCAAAGTTATATGGTGCTACCGATGGTTCGCATGACTAACACATACATTGCGAACGGAAAGACTGACCCAGCAGACATTATCGCCGACACCAAGCAAGGAGTTTATGTAGCGCACCTTGGAGGGGGACAAGTTAACACAGCGACTGGCGATTTTGTATTTGGAATGACCGAAGCGTACTTAATTGAAGATGGGAAAGTTACTGCACCAATCCGTGAAGGAAATCTGATAGGTAACGGACCAGAAGTCCTCAATCAAATAGATGCCCTAGGGAACGATTTCGCAATGGGATCCCCGGGTACTTGTGGCAAAGACGGTCAAGGAGTACCGGTAGGAGATGGGACACCAACCTTGCGAGTCCAAAGTTTGACTGTCGGTGGAACTGCGGCATAGAAAAATGGAAGAAAAGTTACTTGCCATAGCAGATGAAGTTATTGCTCTCAGCGCTTCTAAAGAACAAATAGAGGTTATTGCTGTCCACGACCAAGAGACGGACATTAGGGTTTACAAAGGAGAATTAGAGTCATTCACTGCCTCAGAATCCCAAGGAGTCGGTATTAGAGTCGTTCAAGATGGACGTCAGGGAATGGCTTACGCCGGATCTCTTGATATGGAAATCCTCAAGGAAACCCTTTCAGAAGCTAGAGACAATGCAACATTTGGGACTTTTGATGAGATGCTTCAAATCGCTGAACCAGACGACGTTGAGCCAATTTCCTTAGATCTCTATAACCCAGCACTAAAAGAATTTGCGACTGAAGATAAAATAGCCCTCGCTAGGGAATTAGAAGAATACATAATGAAATCGGATGAGCGGATAGTGGGGGTGGAATCATCAGAATATGTCGACTCCATTTCAGCAAGTGCAATAGTCACATCAAGTGGTATCAGGCGATCAAGTTATGATGGAGGATGTTACATTGCCGGCTCATCACTTGCATCCGATGGGAAAGACATGCAGACCGGTTTTGGTTATTCGGTCGGCCGTGATCCCGCAAAACTTGAAATTGAAAAAGCTGGGTCACTAGCATCTGAACGCGCAACCCGCATGCTGGGTGCTCAAAAAGCATCATCAGGGCGAAAAACAGTGGTTCTGGACCCCTACGTAACCGCTCAGTTCCTCGGAATAATCGGTTCCACGTTTAGTGGAGAATCCCTTCTCAAGGGGCGCTCACTTTTTGCTGATAGGGAGAATGAAAAGATAGCAGCAGGAATACTAACTTTAATAGATGACCCAACAGACCCTGACGCATTCACTGCGACGGAAGTTGATGGAGAGGGCCTTGCAAGCCGAAGAAATGTGCTGATAGAACAAGGAGTTCTTAATACGTTCTTGCATAACTCTTACACTGCAAGGTCAATGGGGACCCAATCGACTGGATCAGCCGTCCGCAGCTATAACTCATCTCCTGGAGTTGGAGCACGCGCATTATCACTTGTCCCCGGAACTAAATCGCAACAAGAGTTAATCGGCGGGATTGACGATGGGATTTTGATACAGGGAGTCTCCGGTCTTCACTCTGGAGTTAACCCAGTCAGTGGAGATTTCTCTGCTGGAGCCGAAGGGTTGTTGATCAAAAAGGGGCAATTGTCAGAACCGGTTAGGGAGATAACCATCGCCTCGACACTTCAACGAATGCTTTTAGAAGTACAAGATATAGGTAACGACCTTGAACGGTTACCTATGAGGGCATCTGGAGTTAGCCTTGTCGTAGCTGACGTCACAGTTTCTGGTGTCTGATAACACATAACTAACTAACCCATCTAGGATCCTAAGATAAGGAGACTGATGGAGTCGACATCCTCGATGCAGAAAAGTATTAAGAGAATAGTCACACTAGCGTGCGTAGCTATTGGGTTATCACTCTTGATCGCTGACCCGGCACTAGGGTTAGAAAAAGTATTGCCAGAAGAATCATTATCAATTTGGAAAGCCGTCATTTTCGGGATTGTGGAAGGTCTAACTGAATTTCTGCCGATCAGTTCAACTGGGCACCTACTCGCAACGAAGGAAATTCTAAACGTAGGAGAAACCGAACTCTCGGAAGAAGCCATAGATAGCTACATCATAAGTATCCAAATAGGAGCAATATTTGCCGTGGCAGTTCTTTATCGCCAACGATTACTTCAAATGCTTCAAGGCCTCTTCGGAAGGAGCTCCGAGGGCAAAAAGATGGCAGGAAGCCTCATAGCGGCTGTTATACCAACTGCAGTAATTGGTTTAGTCGCAGCGGATTTCGTTAAAGATAATTTATACAGCCTCTGGCCGGTAGCGGCAGCATGGATCGCAGGGGGGGTATCTATTCTCGCCATCGATCGACAAAATATTTTTAACCGGCCCGGGAAGAGACTCGAAGAGTTAACGGCACAAGAGGCTTTTCTAATCGGACTTATACAAGCTCTTGCGTTATGGCCTGGTGTGAGTAGGAGCCTCGTGACTATTATCGCCGCTGTGCTTGTCGGGTTGTCTTTGAAAGCAGCGGTAGAGTTTAGTTTTATTCTCGGCCTTGTAACACTTACCGCAGCAACAGTTTTTGAGTTAGGAACCGACGGTCAGCAGGTCATTGATAGCTTTGGATATACAACGCCAATAATAGGTTTGTGTGTTGCTTTTGTAGCTGCGGTCATCTCGATCCGATTTATGGTTGAGTGGCTTGAACAAAGAAGCTTTGCAATATTTGGTTTCTACAGATTATTTATCGGTTTCTCAGCCATAATTCTGATTTTCATCGGGTACTTTTAGTCTGCGTTAGAAGAGCCTTTTGAAGTGATTGGGCTTGAATCTTTAGCTTTTGAGTCTGACCCAGAAGAATCGGAACTAGTTGATTTGGACTCCGATGATGACGATGATGACGATGA
>DBHP01000005.1:19857-23467 GCA_002295705.1 Candidatus Neomicrothrix sp. UBA825
TCCGGCTATCATTTTTGTAAAACCCAGAGCCCTTGAAAGAGATTCCAGGCGCAGAGAAAATCTTTTTAACTTCTCCAGCACAATCTTCTTCGGGGCATTTTGAGAGTGCATCCTCCGAGAACGACTGAAAAACTTCAAAAACATTTTCGCACTCATCACATCGGTAGTCGTACGTTGGCATCCTCAATCTCCATCAATATAAGCAAAACTGCAATAGATTCTCAAAAGGAAACTCTACAGGAAGATTCAACTAATCAATTGCTTGTTCGTCACCGCTAATTAAACGCTGAATATTCTTGCTATGTCTTGACAAGACAATTAGTGAGGCTCCTAACGAAACGAAAAACTCTCTCAAGGATCCAGATGAGTTAATCAAAACTCCGATCGGGAAGATCCCTATTAATACAAGTGATCCTATAGACGCTTTACGAAATAATTTCATAATAGGAAACCAGATCACAACAGCGATGATTGCCACCAGTGGGTATAAAGCGATCCCGACCCCACCAATCGTCGCTACGCCTTTACCACCAGAAAACCCTCTGGTTACTGGGAATATGTGGCCGAGCATGGCAGCGACACCCGCCAGCAAACCAAAAAATCTTCCATCAATGAAATAGCACACCAACGCTGGGGTAAAGCCTTTGATCAAATCTCCCGACAAGACGAGAATTCCTGCTTTCGCTCCAGCAACTCTGTACACGTTTGAAGCCCCAGGATTGCCAGACCCCTCTTCAGTAGGATCATGCCCTAACAAACCTGCAACTAATTGCGCAGTAGGGAAGATCCCAAAGGCATAGCTCACAGGAATTAAGAAATACCACCAAGTCACTTCATCATGATAGTCCCTCGTTGAGGAAAGCAAGTGTCCGGCAAGTCCCAACATTTGTTAGCATGAACTCATGATTCCGTTAGAGGACGCCCAAAGCCATGTTATGGAAAGCATAAAAACTCTAGAAAGTGAGAACGTGCATCTCCTGCAGGGAAGAAACAAAGTCATAACCGAACCCATAATGTCCAACGAAAGCATTCCCCCCTTTGATAATACGGCTGTAGATGGTTACGCAGTAAGAGCAATTGACACCAAAGGGGCCTCTCAAGAAACACCTATCTCTCTCAGAGTGCTTGAGACGATAGCTGCAGGGAAACCACCCACTTTCAATATTCAATCAGGAGAGTGCTCAAAGATTATGACAGGTGCACCCATTCCCGATGGTGCAGACGCAGTAGTCATGGTTGAATGGACAGAACAACAGGGAAATGATTCGGACGTAATAATAAAAGAAGAAGTTTCCGAAGGGCAACATATAAGGCGAAGTGGCGAAGATCTAGAACCTGGAGATTTAGTGATACCTGAAGGTACGCTACTCAACGCAGCTCATCTGGGCCTTCTCGCAAGTTTGGGAATCTACCAAATCACAATTTTAAGAACCCCAACAGTAGGTATCTTCTCAACTGGCGATGAACTCATTGAGGGCTCCCAACCGCTAGAGCCCGGGCAAATAAGGGACTCAAACAGATTTTCACTATTAGCACTTCTTGAAAGAGATGGATTCCAAACAATTGATTTCGGTTTGATACCAGATAGTGAAGCGGCAATCGAACAAACAATAAAGAAGGCAGAAGATACTTGCGATGCTCTGATCACAACCGGAGGTGTCAGTATGGGAGACTTTGATTACGTTAAGGTTGTATTGAATAGACTTGGCGAAATGAGATGGATGCAAGTCGCAATCAAGCCTGCAAAACCTTTAGCTTTCGGCGTAGTAAATGAACTTCCGGTTTTTGGCTTGCCAGGTAACCCTGTATCTTCAATGGTTTCTTATGAACTGTTTGCTCGACCAGCCTTGAGAAAAATGTCTGGAAATAAAAACCCATATCGGGCTATCTTTGAAGGAAAAGCTGCTCAGGATTTCTTAAGAAAACCCGATGGGAAAACACATTTCTTCAGAGTGTCAGCAGATGTAGGGGAAGGGACGCCCAAGATCCAATCCGCAGGGCATCAGGGCTCACACCAGTTAACAGGGATGGCTGGGGCGAACGCCCTAGCAATACTGCCAGATGGAAATGGGGTTATTCAAGAATCGACATTGGAATTTCTTTTCCTAGATTGATCTCTCCCGCTAACATAAAAGTATATGAATTCAAAGCTCATTGATACCCACAACAGGATCCATAAAGATCTGAGAATCTCAATAACTGATAGATGCAATTTCCGCTGCACCTATTGCATGCCCGAAGAAGGTCTGGATTGGACTCCTAGAGAAGATCTCCTAACCTTTGAGGAAATTGAACGGCTCGCATCACTTCTTGTTATGCGCTTTGGGGTAGAGAGCATCCGTCTAACAGGAGGGGAGCCAACAGTACGGGCAAACCTTGCGGACCTTATTAGTCGATTAAGTCAATTGCCCGTTGACCTGTCAATGACCACAAACGGGGTAACTCTTCCGCTGATGGCTGAAAAGCTAAAAGCTGCAGGTTTGAACAGAATCAATGTCTCTCTGGACTCTCTCCATCGTGACCGATTCAACGACCTCACAAGGCGTGATAAACTTGAACAAGTTCTTGAAGGAATAGACGCCGCCAAAGTCGCTGGCTTTGACCCTGTGAAGATCAACATGGTTGTGATGAAAGGGATCAACGACGACGAGATACTTGACTTTGTCGAGTTTGGAAGAGAAAAAAAAGTCACGGTTCGCTTCATTGAGTTCATGCCCTTAGACGCTGATGAGGAATGGAGCAATGACAGTGTCATGTCACTGACTGAAATTTTAGAGCTCATATCCTCACATCATGAAATTGTCCCACTGCAGCGTGGTAACGCCCCCGCGGCAAGGTGGAAGTACGCAGATGGCGCAGGTGAAATCGGCGTTATCGCAACAGTTACCGAAGCTTTCTGCGATTCCTGCGATCGGATAAGACTAACTGCTGACGGAAAATTTCGTAACTGCCTTTTTGCTTTGAAAGACTATGACATGCGAAACCTTTTACGTAATGGCGCTACCGACGATGACATCGCAAATCTGTTTGTTTCAGGCGTGCAAGAAAAGTGGGCAGGCCACCAAATAGGAAAATCGGTTTTTATACGCCCAAGTAAATCCATGTCTCAGATTGGCGGCTAAGTGACGCAACAGGAATTCACGCACCTTGACGACACAGGACAAGCACGAATGGTCAATGTCGCCGCTAAAGATGAGACTCTTCGAAATGCAACGGCAAAGGCAAAGATCTTTATGGGTCAAGATACGTTAGCCAAACTCAACGAAGGAGCGGTGCCCAAAGGAGACGTCTTTGCCGCAGCCCGGATAGCAGGTATTCAAGCATCAAAGAGAACATCGGAGCTCATACCACTATGTCACCCTCTTGCAATCAACGCAGTTTCGGTGGATTTAGAGGTTCATGAGGATCATGTTGCTATTGAGGCAGTAGTTTCTATTGAGGGTAAAACAGGTGTGGAGATGGAAGCTCTAACAGCATGTTCCGTTGCTGCACTAACAATTTATGATATGTGCAAAAGCCTTGATAAGGAGATGGTTATCTCCGAGATATCCCTCTGGGAAAAAACTGGCGGGAAATCAGGTCCTTACAAACGTAAAGAGTAAAGCTTAGC
>DBHP01000005.1:23888-33630 GCA_002295705.1 Candidatus Neomicrothrix sp. UBA825
AAAGAGTTTGGTGGAGAAATGCTGTTAATTGCGTTAGCTATTTTATGGTTAGGTGCCGGTGTTTATTGGCTACGAAACCGTATAACCGCACCTTCACTTGCTCTTAGTAATACAACAAGTCGGTTTCGCATGAGAAGAAGTGCCAAAGCCGTCGTAGTCCCACTACATAACTCTCACCAATATCTGGGAGCAGGGCTAAAACCAGGACATTCGTTAGTCGAGCCACCACTTGACTCAAGACAAAAGGGGATGAATCCCATGGAACTTACAAGTGAACAAGCACGTATCCGTCGCAGAAAAGTATTACTTGCGCTGGGGGGAGCTGTTGTCTTCACGCTATTTCTAGCAATAGTTGCCGGAGGTGGATTCATAGCGCTTCATTTCTTTACGGACGCCCTACTTTTCCTATACGTATGGGCCCTAGTCCAATACCAGCGTGAAATCGAGCAATCACGAAAAGCAATACTTCAAACAAATTCTTCTGGAGCATTGGATTTCGCAGCTACTGGAACTGACAGCATCTAAGCGCAACAGTACTCACTACTCGGTAACCTGATAGAAACATTGGGGCTGTAGCTCAGCTGGCTAGAGCGCCTCGGTCGCATCGAGGAGGCCAGGGGTTCGACTCCCCTCAGCTCCACACAACTCCCTTAAAGTTAAGTTTGCGTCCCCAATCACAGGACTATGCTAGAAACGTGACACAACTATGGGAACCTTCAAAACAAAGAATTGACGAAACTCGCCTAATGGATTTCGCCAAGTCTGCTGAAACCCAATTCAATCTTAAACTTCCAAACTATGATGCCATACATGACTGGAGCATAAACTCAACCGAAGATTTCTGGAGTCACGCATATAACTATCTTGGCGTTATGGGAAACCTTGGAAGTGAAACTTTGATAAGCGGCAACAAATTCAAAGACAGCTCATTCTTCCCCGATTCAACGATCAACATAGCCCAAAACCTGCTAAAGCGAAACGATCACAGCGAGGCAATAATCTGGAAAAACGAGCTTGGGCAAAAGGAGGAAATCTCATGGTCCCAACTCACTGCACAAGTCGCTTCCCTACAAAAGGGATTTAAAGAACTCGGGATAACGAGTGGTGACTGCATTGCCGCTTGGCTTCCAAATCGACCTGAAGCTATCGCAATCATGATTGCAGCAGCAAGTCTAGGAGCGGTCTTTACATCTACATCCCCTGACTTCGGCGCACGAGGCTTACTTGACCGCTTTACACAGGTAAAACCCAAATTGCTCTTCGCTACTGACGGGTATTTCTATGGAGGTAAATGGTTTTCATTGATGGATAAAATTGATCAAGTCGAGCTTGGTCTCCCCTCAGTTAAGCAGACTGTTATTGTGCCGTACCCAAGAGAAGAAGTGGAAGAAGCCAAATCATCTACCGTTGACGAACGGGAAAACTGGGAAACTTTTCTCAAAAAATATAGCGCCACAAAGGTTGACTTACCGGCCCACAACTTTAATCACCCTTGGTACGTGCTCTACTCCTCAGGAACAACTGGAAAACCCAAATGCATAGTGCATAAGTCTGGGGGAGTTCTCCTCAAACACCTTGCCGAACACGCATTTCAGTGTGACATTCAGAAAGGAGATCGAGTCTTCTACTACACGACAACAGGATGGATGATGTGGAATTGGTTAGTATCCGCGCTTGGGTCAGAAGCAACAGTTGTGCTCTTCGATGGATCCCCATTCCACCCTCAACCATCTGCTCTATTTGATATGGCTGATGAGTTGGAAGTCACCCTCCTCGGGGTCTCCGCAAAATACATTGATGCCTGTGCCAAGGAAGGGCTGCAGCCGATAAAAACCCACAAACTTTCAGCACTGAAAACAATTTGTTCAACTGGCTCTACCCTAATTCCTGAGAGTTTTGAGTACGTTTACCAGAACATCAAAAAAGATGTCCACCTTCAATCGATGTCTGGTGGTACAGATTTGTGCGGATGTCTGGTTGCTGGAGATCCTACGGGCCCAGTCAATAAAGGCGAAATACAGAAAGCTGCTTTAGGAATGAAAATAGAGATCCTCAATGAACATGGGGATCGAACAAGCAAGGGAGAGCAAGGAGAGCTAGTTTGTGCAAGTGCATTTCCATCCATGCCAGTCCGTTTTCTTAACGACCCTGATGATGAAAAATATCAAAAAGCGTACTTCAATAAATTTGAGGGGAAATGGCATCAAGGAGACTTCGCTGAATGGACGTCATCAAACGGAATTATTATTCACGGCCGTTCCGACGCAACCTTAAACCCTGGAGGTGTCAGAATAGGGACTGCCGAAATATATGCTGTTGTCGATACTTTAAAACAGATCAACGAAAGCGCAGTTGTGAGTCAAAACTGGAATGGCGATAACAGGGTAGTGCTATTTGTTGTCCTGTCGGATGGCTACGAATTGGATGACAAACTACGAAACCAGATTAAACAAGAACTCCGCCAGCAGGCTTCACCTCGGCATGTCCCAACGGTAATTGAAGCTGTCCCGGAGTTGCCAAAGACACGCAGCGGAAAACTTTCGGAACTAGCGATCAAAGCCATTGTGGAAGGAAAGCTCGTGCAGAACACAGAGGCATTAGAGAACCCTGAAGCATTAGAATACTTTAGACAATTGGAAGGACTTCAATGACCCAGAAAATGAGAAGCATGCTCTTTGCGCCAGGCAATAAATACGAATTGCTCCAGAAGTTCTCTAAAATCCAGCCAGATATTGCAATCATTGATCTTGAAGACGCAGTACCAGATTCAGAGAAACAGCAAGCGCGAGAGAATCTGCAAAAGTACGCCCAAGAACAAAACAAAAACGCCACAACAACTTATGTTCGAGTCAACGCTCAAGTTTCTCAACACTTCGAAGAGGACATCCGATCTATACCCCCCAAAATAACTGGCATCGTGATACCAAAAGTAAACGATGCTGCAGATATTGAACAGGCAACGAAAGCGATAGAGCGAAGCTCCGTTAATGCAAAAATATTAGTTGGAATTGAAACAGTGCAGGGGCTCATGTCAGTGCAAAATATTTTCAGCATCGCTTCAGTATCTGCAGCATATTTTGGGGCCGAAGATTACATACACGACCTCGGGGGGCTTCGAACCTATGATAACGATGAAGTGCTCTTTGCAAGGACCCAGATTGGAATAAGTAGTCGCCTTTTTGGGGTACCAGTAGTTGATCAGATCGTGACTGATTTTTCTGACAGTGAACGATTCATGAAAGAAGCTCAACAAGCGAAATCGCTTGGGTTCACTGGAAAGCTATGCATACACCCATCGCAGGTTCCTCTAGCGAACCAATCATTTTCTTCAACACCGGAGGAAATCCAACAAGCAACAGAGCTTCTAGAAATCTACGATGAAGCCGTTGCCAATGGAACAGCTTCAATCGTTCATAATGGCCAAATGGTAGACGAGGCCCTTGCGAAACAAGCTAGAAGAATCCTAAGCCAAAATAATGATTAAGTTTCTTTACCCCTTAGAAGAATAGCAAAGATAATCATACCGATTCCAACAACCTCATTAATCGTCGCTCTCTGCTGCAACGCTACGAAGCCAACACATGATGCAGTGGCAGGAAGAAGCGACTGCAAAAAAGCAAACCTCGTCTTAGTGATCCTCTGTAAGGCGATCTGGTCAATTCCATACGGAATCACATTTCCCAAAATTCCAGTTGAAAGCGCAACTAAAATCAGCAGGGGGTACTCAAATGCATTTCCAATGGACGCTAGGGCCGTAGGCGAAATCATCAAACCACCAATAAGCATGCCGACACCTAACCCATCTAAATGAGCCCCAGACCGGGCAACCCTGCTACCCAAGATAATATAAAGCGCCCACAAGGCGCCTGCTGCAAGAGCCAATAAAACACCCGTAAAAGTCCCCTCAGAAGTTACTTGCGCAAGAAAAAGAACTCCCAAACTGGCGATGACAAGGGAAGCCAAATTCTTGAATGACCTATTCCCCAGAGCAGCCACAGCGATGGGTCCTAAAAATTCAATAGCCACCGCATTCCCCAGCGGAAGATTATCTATAGCTAAATAAAAGCAAAGATTCATTCCAGCCAAAACGATTCCAAATAACGCAGTCCAAGCCAAATCAAGCTCCTTCATAGAGCGTCTCCATATTCGGCGAAGCAGGATGAGAACAATTGCTGCGCCAATTACTCGTAACGTCGCTACTAAGGTTGTGCCCACATCATCAAAGAGACTAAAAGCAAGAGCTGCACCTAAGTACTGGGAAATAGCACCACAAATAAATAAAAATTCTGGTGGGGCGGAAGACGCAAATTCGCTATTAATAATCTTAGATCTATCAAAACTCACCAGATAACGGTACCTCAAACGACCAAAGCATCCCATTTACCCGCTAACGTCTCTTCTATGACAGAAATGCAAAGCCTTGAACAACTTAAAGAACATCAAGATGAACTTGAGAAAAGCCTCACCAACTATAAAGCACCATTCTCCTTCGGAATAGGTTTAGCGACTAAAGGTAGTAGCGGAGCTATTTTAGACGTGTTGTATCCGGCACCACAGCTCGGATCAGATCCTTACTCATGTGCCATACTTGCCCACGCAACTAAATGGGACGGAACGACCACAACACACGAACTCGATACAGAAACCCTTCAAGGCATAGAGAAGTCACTCACCACAGCTTTAACAAATGTTGATTACAAAGAGGAAACAATGACATCCGTGAAAGTCATATCCGATGCCATCATCAACACAAATTCAGTAAATGGCGAAAGAATAGCAGTTGTGAGTTTCATATCCGATTCATCAGATGACCCTGTTGATGCCATTGATAGTTACCTTCGTCTTCATCTTCTTTCTTCACGGCTTGTCCAACCAAACACGATTAGTCTTGATGGAATATTCGGCAAACTTACAAATTGCGCATGGACTAATCTTGGGCCATTTGAAATCACAGACTTTGATGCCAAAAGACTTTCACTTATCGCAGATGGTATAGAGGTTTTCGTGCATGGAGTGGATAAATTTCCGCGCATGACAGATTATGTCATCCCGTCGGGCGTTCGAATAGCCGACGCTAATAGGGTAAGGCTAGGTGCACACCTCTCAGATGGCACGACAATCATGCATGAAGGATTCTGTAATTTCAATGCTGGAACACTAGGCGCATCAATGGTTGAAGGGCGCATATCTGCAGGCGTCGTAGTCGGCGATGGCTCAGACATTGGTGGAGGAGCCTCAATAATGGGAACCCTCTCCGGAGGTGGAACTGAGGTGATATCAATAGGCCAAAACTGTCTTCTTGGAGCTGAATCTGGAATTGGTATCTCTCTCGGCGATAATTGTGTTGTTGAAGCCGGCCTATACGTAACAGCTGGAACTCTAATCAGGGTCCCAGATGGTTCAACTGTTAAAGCTAAATTACTCTCAGGGAAAGATAATCTTCTGTTCCGCAGAAACTCAACAACCGGAATAGTTGAAGTTCTGCTTCGCGGTGATAACTCAAGTTGGCAAGGGCTCAACGAGGAACTCCATGACAACTAATTATTGCTAGAGCTATGGTCAGTCTCAAAAAACTAGGATGGGAAAACTATACAAATCAAGTAATTGAAGCACCTCTATCAGACGACATCGGAAGGGTTCGTCGCGTTGATAGGGGTGAGGTCGATGTTCTTACCTCAGATGGAGAAATTCGAGCGTTATCGGATAGTCAAAGAGCAAGATCAATAACTGCTCCAGTCACAGGAGATTGGGTAAAGGTGTTCAGAGACCCAGAACAAAGCTACCTTGTAGAGTCAGTTCTTCCTCGGTACTCACAAATCGTAAGGCGGGATCCCGCTGAAATCGAAAGACCACAGATTTTGGCGACAAATGTAGACGCAGTCGCCATAGTCCTATCAGCTGATAGACCAATAAATCTTGCACGCATTGAGCGACTACTCGTAGTTGCAGCAACTGGTGACGCAAAGGCGGTCCTAATATTATCCAAAGCAGACTTTGGCACTCCAGCGGAATGGGATGAGCTAGACCACGAATTTCCTCAAGTGCAAAAGATTAAGACCAGCTCTTTCAGCGATGAAGGAAAATCAGATATGGAAGCATTGCTTAACCCAAACAAAACTCTTGTTTTGCTTGGAGAGTCAGGTGTTGGCAAATCTACACTCGTTAATTACCTCGCAGGGCAAGAGAAGCAAGAGACAAAGGAAGTTCGCCTTAAAGATAGAAAAGGTAGGCACACAACCACTGCTCGTGAAATGATTCTGATCCCATCAGGGGGGATAATTATTGACACCCCGGGTATTCGAGGAGTTGGCTTATGGAACGCAGAAAAAGGTATAGACAGAGTTTTCCAATCAATATTTCAGGCCAGCCAAAAGTGCCGTTTCAACGATTGCACTCACAAAGCTGAACCTCACTGTGCTGTACAAAAAGCAGTAAGTGAAGGCCACATTCACCATGAAAAGCTTGAACGGTACCAAAGACTTGTAGAAGAAGCTTCAGAACAAACTGAAATTAGGAATAGGCAAAATAGAAAGTTGAGATAGTAACCTAAAATTAGGAAATATCAACAAGAACTACTTATGGATTTCACCTATTCAATAACAGAAAAAGAGTTTGTAGAGGAAGTACGAACCTGGCTAGAAGAACACATAGTTGGCGAATTCGTCTCTTTGAGAGGGAAAGGTCTAACAGGGCATGATGATGTTCCAGCAGAGCTACAAATAGAGTGGGAAAAAGAATTAGCAAAAGGCGGCTGGCTAGGCATAGATTTCCCTAAATCTATAGGCGGAAGAGAGTGTTCATTAGTTGAACAAGTTCTTTTCCACAAAACTTATGTCGAAGCGCTTGCCCCGGGCAGAATACCCAATATGGGTGTGACCCTGTTGGGACCAACACTCATGGCTTTTGGCACAGAACAACAACAAAGTCGCTTTGTCCCGCCAATTCTTTCAGGGGACGAACTTTGGTGCCAAGGCTATAGTGAGCCAGACGCTGGATCAGACCTGTCAAATGTTCATACAAAAGCTGAGCTACAAGGAGACGAATGGGTTTTGAACGGACAAAAGGTTTGGACATCCCTAGCCCAGTTTGCCGACTGGATCTTCGTCGTAGCAAGAACAGGTAAAGATAGCAAAAGGCACAGTGGCCTAAGCTACCTTCTTGTTCCAATGGAACAAGAAGGAGTTTCTATTCGCCCCATAATCCAAATAACAGGTGGAGCAGAATTTAACGAAACTTTCTTTACCGACGCAAGGACACCAAAAGAAAACATTGTCGGTCAAGAAGGCGAAGGGTGGAAAGTCGCAATGGGCACTCTCTCATTTGAACGCGGAGCATCAACTCTGGGGCAGCAAGTGAGTTTCCGTCAAGAGTTAGATGAGCTTATGGCAGAGGCTAAAGCAACCGGCAGATGGGATGATCCGATAGTTAGACAAAAGCTCACTGAATCCTACATCGGACTCGAAGTCCTCCGTTATAACCAACTCAGAATGCTTACAGCCTTAGCAGCAGATGGGGTCCCAGGAGCCGAACAGAGCATAGGAAAACTATATTGGGCATCCTGGCATCGACAATTAGGCGAACTCTGGATGCTCGTCAGGGGAGCATCGGGGATGATTGCCTGCAACGGGTATACAGGCCACGAAGGGAAAAGCTACTCCCTTGACAAAGAACAAAGAACTTTTCTTTACAGTCGAGCTCATACAATCTACGGCGGAAGTAACCAAGTCCAGCGCAACATAATTGGGGAAAGAGTACTTGGGCTACCAAAGGAACCAAAGAACAACTAGCCTCTGCTATCAGAAGCTAACCAAAATGGATCATAAATAAAGTACGATAAATAACAAAACCGAAAGGAACACAAATGAACGACGCCTACATCATTGACGCAATAAGAACCCCTGTTGGTAGAAGGGGAGGTGGGCTATCCCAGGTGCACCCTGCTGATCTAGGAGCACACGCAATAAAAGGGCTTCTTGAGAGAACAGGTCTGGACCCACTTGCAGTAGATGATGTAATAATGGGTTGTCTTGACAATATGGGACCACAAGCAGGCGACATTGCACGAACTGCATGGCTCGCCGCAGGTATGCCAGAGTCAGTTCCAGGCGTAACGGTTGATCGCCAATGCGGTTCTGGTCAACAAGCAGTAAGTTTCGCTGCTATGGGAGTGATGTCTGGCGTTCAGGACCTCGTGGTAGCTGGCGGCATACAAAATATGAGCCTAATTCCAATAGGGTCGGCTATGGATGTTATGGGGCATGAAAGTATTGGCCATCCAGAAATTGAAGATCCCTTCACTACGTCAACGGGATGGGTGGATCGCTATGGTACACAAGAAGTTTCTCAATTTCGAGGAGCGGAACTCATCGCAAAGAAGTGGAACCTCAGTAGAGAACAATTAGAGGAGTTTGCTTTAGAATCCCATGAAAGAGCAGCTCAAGCCCAAGACGAAGGACGCTTCGATAATGAAATTCTTCCATTTGGGGGTATTGAGAATGATGAGGGTGTTCGCAGAGGAACCACTCTGGAGAAGATGGCTCAATTACCTACACTAGAAGAAGGAGGTGTCATAACGGCAGCAGTCGCCTCCCAGATTTCAGATGGAGCTGTGGCTCTTCTCATAGCGGGCGAGCAAGCAGTCAAAGACCATGGACTTAAGCCCCGTGCACGAATACATCACATGAGCGTCAGAGGCGATGATCCCATATATATGTTGACAGGTCCTATCCCCGCAACAGAATATGCTTTTAAAAAGACGGGAATGACCCCAGATGATATTGATTTATTCGAATGCAATGAAGCATTCGCACCTGTCCCACTGGTTTGGATGCAGGAACATGACATACCTCATGAGAAAGTTAACGTTAATGGGGGAGCAATAGCTCTTGGACATCCACTAGGGTGCACAGGAGGAAGACTCATGACTACTCTTTTGAATGAGCTAGAACGAACAGGTGGCCGTTACGGACTTCAAACCATGTGTGAAGGCGGTGGACAAGCAAACGTCACAATTATTGAAACGTTATCCTAGATAATTGGGTTCGTAATCCACAACTTCATCAATTAAACCCCACTCAAGTGCCTCAGGTAGCGATAACCTTTTCCCACTCATGGCCAAGTAAGCAGTCTTTTGAGGCCCTATTCTCCTGGGTAGGCTAACAGTCCCGCCCGCACCCGGAATTAAGCCCATAGAAATTTCAGGAAGAAAAATCTCTACAGATTCATTACCGTATACTTTTGATGCAAAAGCAGGAATTTCAATGCCAGCACCGGCGCAAACCCCATGTAAATAAACCTCAAGTTTGTCGGCAATGGAATGCGAAGAAAGTGCAGGACTTCTATGCATGCGTATGATGTGCCCATCTGGCGGGAAGTCAACGAGGCCGAATTCGGCTAAGTCCCCACCGGAACAGAAAGATTTTCCTAATCCATGGAGCTTTACCCTTTTTACCATTTCATCAAATCGAGCGATTTGAAGAAAGTCAAAAAGTTGATCCCTCATATCAGATGAGAATGCATTAGAACGTTCAGGTCTATTCAAATAAATTTCAAGCGACTCATCCGATCTATTGGCTAATACAGCAGGCTTTCCATCTACTACTTGGGACATGTCGCCTCGTTGATTCAACCATGCTTTGAACTGAGATCCGCTTTGAAGCATCCCATACGAAAGCGACTCCAGCACGAGACCTTGTGAGACGTTTTGATAAGCTCTCTGACGCAAAAGGTGCGCAAGTACAAG
>DBHP01000031.1:0-6590 GCA_002295705.1 Candidatus Neomicrothrix sp. UBA825
TTCCGTTGGCTTTCACATCAAAAATGCCTTTGTCACCGGGGAGGAGCGTGAGCGAAACCATTTGGTGTTGGTATTTGCTCATGATTTCGTGTGCGACGCGCACCGCGTCACTTGAATAATCTCAAGGTATGCAATACTCAATCGTTATCTCAAGTTTGCTCACTGGCATCATCCTCATCTTGTTTCTCAGCGTCTTCTATAGTTTCATCCTCGTCATCTTTGAAATGCCATAGCCCACCCAGAAGACCCTGATCGCTTCCTTCACCTTTGGCTTCTTTATCAAGAAATTTGTCGAGAGGTCTGAGCATCACTCCATGGATTAGTTCTGAACGGTAGGTGGAGAAGCGTTTGTTCCGGTTTTGAATCAAGAAAGGATTGTCGTCCATGCTTGAAAACTTTTTCGCTTCACGTTCTTCGGCACGCAACTCAAGATTATCCCTCAGCGCAACAAATTTTTTGCCTATGGTTTTCAACCAGCCGAATTTATCAGTCATATAACCTCTCCTCTTAGCTTAGAGCATGTTTAGGTTCACGTAGGTGTCGTAGCATAGTCTGCTCCGCGCACACACCTATTCCTCATTGTCCCGATACCTTCAATCGTAGTCTCAACGATGTCTCCGTCTTTGAGAAATGTTCCGTTTCTAAACCCAACGCCTTCAGGGGTGCCACTGAAGATGATGTCACCCACAGCAAGCGAAGTAATAGATGAAATATAAGAGATCAGTGTCGGAATATCAAAGATCATGTTTAATGTTCGGTCGCTTTGACGAACCTGACCATTAACAGTTGTCCTGATCTCAAGATCACCGGGGTTTACAAAGGAATCAATGGATACAAGATACGGCCCTATTGGACCGAATGTATCAAATGATTTCCCTAGATTGAACTGGGCTGGCTGGTCCTTGTATTGCACCCCGCGGTCAGAGAAATCCTGTCCAACACTCAACCCTAAAATGTGAGACCACGCCTCCTCCTTTGCGATGCCTTTCCCGTCTTTGCCAATTACTACAAGAAGTTCACCCTCGTAATCGCATTCGTCACTGCGCATGACCACATCATCAGTTGGACCGCTGATACAGGACGGAAATTTCGTAAACACCATCGGCGTGCTTGGAGTCTTCGACGCAGCTTCTTCGACATGAAGCTGATAATTCAGGCCAACGCCAAAAGAATTTCCAGGGCGGGGGATAGGCGCACATACATCCGCTTCTGCAATCAAGCCAGAAGACCCATAATTATCTAACTGAGCAGCGTAATGATGCAGCAGGTCACTGTTCTGAATGGCTTTCATGGGGTCACTAGAAACAGCGTCATCGGAGATCATAGCAAGATCATAAAAGTTCTCACCCATTACGAGTGCGCTTCGGTCATTGATGTTCGCGAATGTGAATGGCACTGCCGAGCCTTTCAAGGATGATCTAATTAGTTAACCCCAACGATACCGCCCGCTGTGTTTCCTCTTCAACCATGATGTCCGCATCGGCTTGTAAAAGCCATCCTTTTGACACGCTTTCCGCTGCAGCAGTTTGCAACTCCTGAACATAAGAATCAAGGGAACCATACATGCCAACTAAAGTTTCAGGGCTTAATTCAGTCGTATCTCCAAAGAGAAAGCAAAAACCTTCAGTCGCAACCGGATCACCTGACAAGATGCGGAGCGGCACCGTTACTGGAGGCGTGCGAACTCCACCGATTGCGATTCCCCTCTCGTCCCGCGCAATGATAAGTTCCTCACCGTCCTCAAGCTCAATTCGCGGAGAAGAATTGGGCGCATCTCCGGAAGCAATCCAGTTATTGAGCTGATGGAAAGCAGCTTGCAACGTCTCATGTTGCGGGCCATCATTTATCAAATTCTCACACCCGATAACAGCTCCAAGACTTGCCTGACGAGGTAAACCATTGGGATACGCCAAAGAATATGTATCGGAGTGTGCAGCACCAGCAACTTCCCACGTCCGAATATTCTCAGCGTCAACCTGACGAGCGTTGGCGTATTGCAACACATTTAGGTCCGTTTCTGTCTCAAAAATAAGCACAGGCACATCAACATCTTCCCTGATTAGAACCGATGACAACCTTTCATCCATTGCTGGATTTGGGGCACCATCACCACGACCATGTATCAGATAGCCATCAAATACTCTCACGATCGGATCAACAGCATTGATATAGGAGGTCAAATAGCCTGCCGATTGAGACTGCCCCACAGCAATCAAACGTTCACTTTCAATGCCGTACAGTTCGCTAAGCCAAGTGCTGGCGGCCAGTGAAGCTTGAGTGAAGATATCAAAGGAGTATTCATCTCCAGGATGAGTGAGATCACCGTAGCGTGCAGGGTCACGAGTGGGGAGGCCCCTGGTGTCTATCAAACCACTCGGTATTCTGCCCGTGTCTCTCCCCATAATGCCAACAAGTTGTGCAGACACGCCTATAAATGCATGTCCTTCGCGCCCAATTTCTTCAGAAAGAAAAGCCCAATCAACACTGTTGTCAACGCCAGCTGTGACGTTCATCCATTCAGAGACGACAACGCCACTGAACAATTCCGCTGATGGGAAACGCACGACAACCCTGATCTTGTATGGTTGCTGAGTATCCTCCTCAAAAACCCAAAGTCCATCAGCGGTAAGTGAGGCAAGAGGGGTATACGATGTTGCATCACCAGCAATGAGTAACTCAACCTCCGTAAAGCCATCAGGAAGCGGAGCAGTGCCTAAAGGTGGAAGTATGCCTCCCCCCAAACCTGAAGCGTCAATAACTTCAGTTGCTGTCCTGATGATCCCGGAAGGCTTCAGAGCTGGCTCCTCTGGCTCCTCGGTCGCTGGACTCGCAGTCGGGGAAGCATCAGGCACCGCAGGAGGTTGCTCCTCGACTATCTCAATTGGATCCTCAGTTGCCCCCTCTATTTCTGCTTGAGAGTTATTAGATGCTTCCGCAGTAGAAGACGAATCCTCAGAACTGCACGCAAAAGATAGCGAACAGCTCAAACAGATAACAAAAGCAATAGCTCGAAACATAATTCCCCCTAATTGCGATAGTAGGCAAAGAATTTATCCGACTCACCTTTTAACCACAGAAAAATTAGTAGAAACTATCAATAGAACTAGGAGAAGGTATGACGTATACGCAAAAACAACTATCGGATAAGGAAAAAATTCGTGAAGTAGCAATGCGCTACTGTCATGGTGTAGACCGGCTTGACCCTGAAGTCATGAAATCAGCGTACTGGCCTGAAGCGACCGATGATCATGGTAATTTCGTTGGCAACGCTCACGAATTCGTTGATTACTGCATGGAAGCGCATCTTCGCTGGAAATGGACAATGCATTCCATCTATAACCACCAAATTGAATTAGATGATGACGGTGTTCACGCCAGAGGGGAAATTTACAATATCTCGCATCTATGCCGAGAGGGGACAAATATTGTTGATACGTGGTTTGGTAGGTACCTCGATGAATATGAGAAGCGAGGCGAAGACTGGAAAATCATTGAAAGAGTCTGTGTGCATAACGGGACACAAGTAATGGATGCCTCACCCATGCCTATGCAAACTAGCGCATACCGCAGAGGCTCTTTTGATCGACCCGCGAATGGACGACTTATCGGTCCATAAAGACCTCTCCCATATGGTGTTGCAACACGGACTATGACAACATAGGCGCATGGCATATGCAACGATCACAGCCACAATTGAAGACGGAATCGGGCGACTCACACTAAACCAACCAAAAAAATTGAATCCACTCGGAACTGATACATTGCAAGACATTATTGATGCAACAACGTGGTTCAATAATGAAAACGCAGAAGTTGTCATCATCGCCGGGAAAGGTCGGGCTTTCACCGCTGGATTCGATCTAAGGGAATTCAGCAATCAAGATGCAACAGGGACAGACGGTGCCGCTCTTGGAAGAGAAATGGCTGAAGCAGTTGACAGGATGAAGCCCGTAACGATCGCTTCTCTTCACGGGCACTGCATCGGTGGTGGCGTCGTTCTTGCAAGCGCATGCGATCTTCGAATCGCATCAGAAAACACGATCTTTTCTATACCAGAAGTAGATTTGGGAATTCCTCTTGCATGGGGTGGAATACCCCGATTGGTTCGTGAGATAGGTCCAGCGATGACGAAAGAATTAGTCATGACATGTAGGCCCTTTGATGCGAAAGAAGCAAAGAATCTTGGTTTCGTCAACCGGGTTGTGGCACATGATGACCTTGAAACCCAAACAGTCAATATGGCCGAATCTATAAAACAACGCCCTCAGACAGTCATAGAAACAACAAAGAATCAAATCCGCAGGGCAGCAGAAAATCTCGTCACAACAAAAGATGAGTGGGTAGGGGAATTGCTCATTGCAGCAGCCAATAAAGATACTGCTGCTAAGGCTGCAGCGCAGAATTATCTCAACAGAAGAGGCAAGCAGTAGAAGCCCGTTAGCAAAAAGATCGGCAATGATATAAGTCAAGAGAGGGGGGACATGGAACAAAGAGACGAAAAAGAACAAATTTCATACGAATCGCTTTCATGGATTCTTCCTCCCGCATTGATACTTCTTGTGCAACAAATATTCTGGAGAACGCCTTTAGGTGCGGTATTGCAAGGAATTGTTCTTGGCTTGTTAACAAGTCTTGTTGCTTTAGGTATTGTGCTGGTCTATCGCTCTAACCGTGTGCTGAATTTCGCACAAGGGGAGTTAGGACTCCTCCCTACAATTCTCAGCGTAATGCTCATTGTTGAGTCGGGTTTTCCTTACTTGGTAGCTCTTATCTTAGGGTTGCTAGCAGCTATTACGCTTGGGGTTTCTTCAGAGTTTCTCGTTATTCGCAGATTTACTCGGAGCCCTCGACTCGTGCTGACCGTAGCCACAATAGGATTAGCCCAAGTCTTGGTGATGTTTGCTTTGCTTATGCCTGAATGGTGGGGCAGCGGCATCACAAGCCAACGGATTGATTCTCCACTTAATATCACATTTGACTTTGCGAAATTTCGCTTTAATGACAATCACCTCATAGTGCTATTTGCTGTTCCTTTGATCCTTCTTGCAGTGGGCTTCTTCTTGCAGCGAACCAAGATCGGTGTCGGTATCCGAGCAGTTGCAGAAGACTTTGATAGAGCAGGCATGTTAGGCATACCCGTAAGGCGAATACAAAGTTGCGTCTGGGCGCTGGCATCGCTTCTCGCATTCTTAGCGTTATTCCTCCGCTCGAGCATCATAGGTCTTCCGGTTGGAGGTCAACTAGGGGTCCTCTTTTTCCTCCGTGCGCTCACAGCAGCAGTGGTGGGAAAGCTAACAGACTTAAGAACTGTTCTTGCGACATCAGTGATGCTCGGTGTTCTCCAACAAGGAATTCTCTGGAACACAGACAGTCCCACCCAAGGAAAAGCTCTTATGGCAGCGATGTGCGCAGCTGTGATACTGGTGGCGCTAATAGCAAGGCCTCAGACGTATTCACGATTTGAGAGGCTCAAGGACGCGCTCTCAATGGGGGAAACTCGACCCGTACCCCCAGAACTTCGAACCCGTTCCGAAATCCGAATCATCAAATATGTGATAATGCTTCTCGGATTGGGCTTCCTTTTCATTGTCCCGTACTGGTTCGGGACAGTAAACACGCTCAGAATTTCATCACTCTGCGTATACGCAATTGTGATGTTATCACTAGTTGTTTTAACGGGGTGGGGTGGACAAATCTCACTGGGACAAATGGCATTCTTTTTTACCGGGTCAGCTATTGCTGGAAAATTGATCGTTGACTGGGACGGAGATTTAATTCTTGCAATTCTCATGGCCGGAACTTTTGGAACACTACTAGCTATTATCATCGGTCTTCCAGCACTTCGGATTCGAGGCCTCTATCTAGCTGTCACCACGTTCGCTTTTGAACTTGCCATGGTGAGTTACTTCCTTAATACAAGATTTTTTGATTGGGTGCCGTCCTACTCAGACAGAGTTGAACGACTCCCGATATTTGGGAAGATAGATTATTCATCAACGCGGGCTATCTACATCGTTACCGCTACAGCCTTGGTTCTTGCACTTATGGCTGTGCAGGGGTTACGCCAAAGCAGAACAGGGCGCGTGCTTCTGGCTTTGCGAGACAACGAACAAGGCGTAGGAGCATTTGGAGTTTCAGTCATACGCGCCAAACTCATGGCATTTGGGATAGCGGGATTCCTTGCGGGTTGTGCTGGAGCATTGCACGTAGTCCATCAGCAGGCCTTCGTACCTGCATCAGACGTGTCAGGACTTGGATCATCAATACGAGTTTTCATAGCCGCAATTGTTGGTGGGATAGGTTCACCACTGGGAGCAATGATTGGGTCTGTCTTCTTGTTTGGGACGGTCTGGTGGCTACGAGGAGATTGGAGTATATTTGCCACAGGTTTCGGGATACTGACAGTACTTCTTATTGCACCTGGAGGCATTAGTTCCTTTATCTATAGATTCCGAGACTGGTTATTGAAACAATTTGCGATTAAGAAAGGTATACACGTTCCCAGCCTTGTGGCTGATGACCTTCTTCCTGACGACGCTCAAATGCAAGGAGAATTAGATGAAAACTAGATTCTCACGAATAGTTGGCGA
>DBHP01000031.1:6939-17818 GCA_002295705.1 Candidatus Neomicrothrix sp. UBA825
TGATCCTCTTCGGACTGAATGCAGTAGATGAGCTTGACCGAACAGCGTTTGCGATCCTCACCCCCGAAATCAGAGACGAATTCGGACTCGGATTTCAAGGACTCTTGACGTTAGTAGCAGTTGTTTTAGCATTTTCGCTCGCCCTTCAAGTCCCAATTGCGGGACTTGCTGACAAAATGAATCGCGTTCACCTCGCCATAATCGGAGCATTGGCTTGGGCAACCTTCTCGTTCATGACAGGACTCGCTACTTCAATTGTTTTTTTAGCCTTCATGAGGTCAGGATCAGCCGTAGGGAAAGGGGTAATAGATCCCACACACAATTCACTTCTTGCTGACTGGTACGCTCCAAATCAGCGACCAGCCGTGTTCTCTTTCCATCGTGCGGGAAATTCAGTAGGGATTATCCTCGGAGCGTTAATAGCTGGAACACTTGGATATGCCTTCAGTTGGCGAGTCCCGTTCCTAGTCTTCGCATTTCCCACGTTTATCCTTGCATTTCTGGCATTTCGTCTTCACGAACCAATTCGTGGCCGATTTGAACGAGAAGCTGCAGGAGCAGGCAAAGATGCTGCAGACTTAGCAGAAGAGCCCCCATCTATGACCGAAGGTTGGCGTCTTTGTTGGAAAGTCGACACGTTACGTCGACTTTTCGCAGCACTCCCGTTCGTTGCCGTCGCCGTTATTGGGTACGGAACTTTGTTATCGTTGTTCTATGAAGATGTTTTCAATCTCGATGAACGTGCCCGCGGGATCATAGCTGCAGCTGTGGAACCTGCGCAGTTGGCAGGACTAGCAGTTGGTGCCTCCGTCGGGCTAAAGCTCGTAGCTAAGGACCCTGGTTTAATAATCAAGTTCTTAGCTCTGAGCGTAACTCTCACATCAATAATGGCGGCTGGCTTGGCGCTATCGCCCACAGTATGGATGGCGATAACATTCGCCGCTTTAATTAGCTTCTCTATAGCTATCGTAGGACCTGGGCTCCTGGCAGCTCTCTCGTTAGCTATACCCCCACGCGCACGATCTATGGGATTCAGCATGGGTTCACTATGGACATTGCCCGGTCTTTTCGCACTGCCATTAGTCGGCTGGGTCGGAGATAACTGGGGGATACGGCAGGGCATGCTTTTGATGACACCAATCCTCTTTATTGGAGCGCTAATAATTGGTTCAGCAGCAAAGGGAATAGTCAATGATATTGAACAGGTACGTTCCTCAGCGAGAGCAAGAAGTGAAGCAGCTTTGGCTAGAAAGAAGGGAGAGGCAAAGCTGTTACTCACAAGAGATGTGCAGGTCAGTTACGACAAAGTTCAAGTGCTCTTCGGCATTGATATTGACGTCGCCGAAGGAGAAATTGTCGCTCTGTTGGGAACAAACGGCGCAGGGAAATCAACATTACTTAAGGCTATATCAGGAGTTACTGAAGCAGATCGAGGGGCAATAGTCTTAGATGGCCGAGATATAACACACGCTCCACCTAATGAGATCGCGGCTTTGGGCATTTCTCAATTACCTGGCGGTCACGCAATCTTTCCAAACCTAAGCGTGAAAGAAAATATTTCAGCTTCTCGCTGGCTCAACAGATCAACAGGAAGACTACCCGACGGATCAACTTCAGACCCATTAGAAATATTTCCTGAGATAGCCGAACGATTGAATGAACCAGCCGCGAATCTCTCAGGAGGGCAACAACAAATGCTTGGCCTCGCTATGGCATTGCACAGTAAGCCAAAAGTGCTTCTCATTGATGAATTATCGTTGGGGTTAGCACCAGCAGTGGTTGAACGAATCCTCCCTGTCGTTAAACAAATTGCAGATCAAGGAACGGCCGTCATTATCGTTGAACAATCTGTAAATTTAGCCCTCACAATTGCTGATCGTGCCTATTTCATGGAGAAAGGGCAAATACGATTTGACGGTTCAACTAAAGAACTCCTAAATCGCCCTGATCTTCTTCGCTCTGTTTTTCTCAATAACACTTCACTTCCAGCAGTTGATGAAAGTTCCAAGCTTCGCGTGGAAGACACCAAAACTATCCTCAAAGTAGAGAATGTGACAAGAAGTTTTGGAGGAATTCAAGCGGTGAGTTCAGTGACCTTTGATGTAGATACAAACGAGATTATTGGGATAATGGGCCCTAACGGAGCAGGAAAGACAACGCTCTTTGATCTCCTCAGCGGTTTTGTTCCGCTTCAAGGAGGATCCATTAAACTCCTCGGCCAGGAAATTGCGAAGAAAAGCCCTGCTGAACGATCAAAATTAGGTCTAGGGCGAAGCTTTCAGGATGCAAGATTGTTTCCATCGCTGACTGTGGCAGAAACGATCGCAGTGGGATTAGAACGATTTACATCGGCGAAGAATCCTATCTCTGGAGCCCTACATCTACCGCACGTTTCGCGTAGCGAAAAGGAAATCCGTAAACGAGTCGATGACCTCATTAAACTCATGGGGCTAAGAGAATATGAAAATAAATTTATTTCAGAATTATCCACTGGAACACGGCGCATGGTTGACTTAGCCTGTGTGATAGCCCATAAACCAGCTGTTGTTCTTCTTGACGAGCCATCAAGCGGAATTGCCCAAAAAGAGGCAGAACAACTATCCCCAGTGCTTAAAAGAATAAGAAATGAAATGAACGCAGCTCTTGTGATCATTGAACATGATATAGCTCTTCTGGCAGATCTATCCGACCGATTCATAGCTCTCAATCAAGGAACAGTTATCTCCCAAGGTCCACCTGATGAGGTTTTGAATAATCCCACAGTCATTTCCTCTTATCTGGGGTCTTCAAAGGAAACAATTCAAAGAAGCGGAACATTGTAATTCCCAACACAAAAAAAATGCACTAATGTTCAAAGCAATCAAATCTTCCGGGGGGCAGAGATGAAATTGCTAAGAAACAGTTCAAGAGGGGAAAATCTCATTCAAAAGCTCACAATGCTAATTGCGGGGTTCGCCACAATCGCACTACTAGCAACAAGCTGTGGTGGCAGCAGTGAGACGACCGACTCAGCTCCGAGCCAGTCCGAGAGTTCCAGTTCTTCTCAATCAGCAGCCGAAGAACCAGAAAGCTCTTCGGATGAAGAGGAGACCCCCACACCATCTCAAGATCTTGAAGTAGCGGATGACTGCCCAACTGCTGGTGATGCAAGGGATGATTTATTCCCCGGTGTGATGTTCTTCTCAGAGGCGCAAACTCGTTGTCTGACGGACATTGACTGGGGTGATAGGTGCGATGTCGAGACCGGTAGGCTCAAACTACCCGTTGTAGGAGCACCAGAATGTTTCGCTCCCTTCTCTGGCGATAACGGGGGACAAACAGCTCGTGGCGTAACTGAAGACTCAATAACTATTGTGTATTGGCGATGGCAAGAAAATGACTTCATACTCAACTACATTACTGGCCCGATAGCAAATGACGATACGAATGCTGACGCAGAAGCAAGCTTACGAGGGCTCCTTGAATACTATGAAACGTATTACGAAACCTACGGTAGAAAGGTCAACTTAATATTTTATGAAGGAACAGGAAACGTAGCGGATCCTATATCGGCACGAGCAGATGCCGTAAAAATAGCGGAAGAATATGATCCCTTCATGGTCTGGAACGGGCCAAATCTAACAAACGCTTTTGAGGATGAGCTTGTCTCCCGAGGTATCGCATGCCTTGCCTGCGGTCCGAGCCAACAAATTGATTTCTATAGAGAAGTTGATCCGCTTAGCTGGACTTTCTCTATGAGTGGGGAACAGAACACTCTTATGGGAGTTGAATACGTTACTAAACAACTTGCGGGGCGAACTGCACAATATGCCGGTGACGAGAGTTACCACAACCAGCAGAGAGTGTTCGGTAGACTCTACATTGAAAGCGGCGAAGCATCTGTCCAGAATAACCAAGATTTTCAGAATCAACTCGCTGAAAACGGAGTTGATGTTATTGAAACAGTGGCCTACGCACTTGATCCAGCGACGCTTCAGGAAAGCGCAGCTTCGGCAATTTCAAAATTCAAGTCAGCAGGAGTAACGAGTGTGCTTTTCAGCTCTGACCCAATTGCAATGAGAGACTTCACTCGTGAAGCCACTGCTCAGGGATATTTTCCGGAATGGGTACATATCGGAAGTGTTTTAGCTGATACGACTGCGTTCGCTAGAACATACGACCAAGAACAATGGGCGAACGCATTCGGTATAACCACCCTAAGCGTGGGAGTTGACTCATTGAAAGCAGGCGCCCCATTCCGCTATCGCTGGTTCTTCGGGGAACCAGCCCCAGCAGACGACTCACTCGGAGTTATTGACCCCTGGCCAGCGACCTTCTATCCAATCATCCAAGGAATAGGCCCTGACCTAACTTACGACAATTGGAGGGAAGGACTCAATCGGGCTGACCCAACTGATAGACGCACCACGTCTTCCTCATTCTCATGGGGAGAAAAGGGAAGGTGGCCCGCCGAACTTGAATACGACTTCTTCGGAAACGATGAAGTGACCGTATTCTGGTGGGATGCCGAAGCAGAAGGTCGAGACGAAACTGATGCTGTAGGAATAGGAATGTACCAGTACGCCGATGCAGGCCTTCGATACTTATGGGGAGAATTCCCGTCAGAACCAATTGAACTCTTTAATGCAGAAACGTCTGTTGATCAGTATGACGAACCACCTCCAGGTCAAGAAATACCTGACTACGAGCCTTTACCATCAGCGGGGTAATGAAAACATCACTGCACCCATGGAACACAGAATTTTCCTGGCAGAATGCCATCCCGCGAAGCGGTTTCCTGACCCAATCACAAATAGATCAATACAACAATGAAGGGTTTCTCCTCTTAGAAGAAGCCATCCCAAAGAAAAGAATAAACGACCTGACCGCGACGCTCGATAAACTCGCAAACGAGACCGAAGGTTTTCTGCAAACACTGAAAGACGATAGGCTTTCCATCGCAGAATCAGGAGCTATTTTGTTCGGCATCCACCCATCGCTAAGATTCCCTGAAGCAAAAGCATTTCTGTCATCCGAGCCTTTTGCATCTATCACACATGACCTCATTGGCCCCGATGTTCGACTCTATTGGGACCAAATTGTATACAAGCAGACACAAAAACCAAGGCGTTTTCCATGGCATCAAGACAATGGGTACGGTTTCGTTGAGCCGCAACAATATTTAACCTGCTGGGTTCCCCTAGTCGATGTAAATCGCGAGAACGGCTGCCCGTGGATCGTCCCCCACGTGCATCGTCAGGGGACTCTTGCCCATGACTACGTTGAGCCCCTGGGATATGAGTGCTTTGAGGAACACCCAGACGCAACACCTGTTGAAGCGAAAGCAGGAAGTATTGTTATCTTTTCATCACTTACCCCGCATATGACCGGGGCAAATATCACAACCGAAACGAGAAAAGCCTATATTCTCCAGTACGCACCGGAGGGATCATTTCTACTCAAGGGAGATCCCAATGACGGGATGCCAGAAAAGCGAGAGGCGGCAAACGAACCAGATCGCCAATTCGTAATCCTGAGAGATGGATTACCAGAGATCTAAGAGAATGGTCCTAAAATTTGTAAATAGGGTCGTCAATATCACGACTGCTTTTAACCCATATAGAAGAACCAGCCATTTCATTCGTAATATCGTCAATTTTTGACCAATCATTGCGTAAGAACCGCTCACTTATCTTCCAATGCCCGTCTAAAAAAGTGAACGTGTCAATATATCTTCCATTAAAGGTATGCAGCCGATTTGAGTCCTCACCTGATTCAATATGGTACGCCAAGACATAGGATTCAACTAGAGCTCTGTCTTCTTTAATTTCTACACGAATATTAGAAACCCGATGCTGAGTGGCCGTATACCGCTGTTGCAATGAAGGTAACGCGTACTCAACAAAGTCTTCTATCAGCATAGGTTCCTTGCCATAATTATTTAAAATAGCTCCCGGGTGAAAGGCCGAAATAACGCTTTCTTTATCTAACCGGTCAATGCCTCGAGTGTAGGAAAGAAGGCAATCAACTATTTCCGCACGCTTAGATATCTCCTGAAGATCAATCACTAACTATCCCGGCTCTCACAAATTGCATTCCAAACGTTTACGGAAGTTAGCGGCATGTCTATATGTTTGACGCCCATGTGAGCCACCGCATCAACTACAGCATTCTGAATAGCTGGTGTTGATCCGATTGTTCCTGACTCGCCAATACCTTTCGCCCCTAAAGGATTGCGCGGACTTGCTGTTTCAGTATTGTGCGTTTCAAATGAGGGTAATTCTGCAGCTGAAGGAATTGCATAATCCATCAAGTTCCCGGTAATCGGGTTGCCTTCCTCATCATAGAAAACACCCTCAAATAGAGCTTGAGCTGCACCTTGCGCAATACCGCCATGTTGCTGACCCGTTACAAGCATAGGATTAAGTATGCGTCCACAATCATCGACGGCGATATGACGTATAAGTTCAACGGCCCCTGTCTCTGTATCTACTTCAACAACTGCGACATGCGCTCCGAACGGAAATGTTGAATCAGTACCATCGAAATCCAATTCGTGTGCCAGGCCTGGCTCCATACCGGCAGGTCTTTTGTCATCGTCATTTGAGGCCTGGACTAGATCGCCCCAGCTCAAAGAGTTTGAAGGGACACCAACGACATGTAAGCCTCCCTCACCTGTAACTACGTCATCAATGCTGGCTTCAAGTAAGTGAGAGGCTAATTCTTTCGCTTTTTCTAAAACAGTTTCGCTAGCTACATGAACTGCTGAACCTGCAGTTTGGAGAGACCTTGACCCCATCGTTCCCTGACCCCTAGGAATCTCATCTGTGTCTGATTGCAAAATGGTTATTTTATTCATGTCAATACCAAGCAGATCAGAAATAATCATTGAGAAAGCAGTGATATGCCCTTGCCCATGAGCACTCGTTCCGACCCTAGCAGTTACAGTTCCATCGTCATGGATTTCGACAGCGCCATATTCACTATGTAAACCGGCAGGGGCTGTAACTTCAACATAAGCTGAAATACCAATCCCTAATTGTTTTGTGCTGTTCTCTTGACGTCGGACTTGTTGATCCGACAATAAACTTTCGTAGTCGGCCTCTTCAAGTGCCTTGTTAAGTGCTAAGGCGTAATCACCTGAATCATAATTCGCGCCACCTAGTGTTGTTATGGGAAAGGCATCTTCGGAAATAAAGTTCTTTAAACGGATTTCAGCAGGATCCATGTGGAGTTCATCAGCAGCAACATCAATTAAACGCTCAAGTAACTGTGTTGCTTCAGGACGCCCAGCGCCTCGATATGCTGCAGTGTGAGTTGTGTTGGTAGCTGCGCTTCGGGCGTGATAACGAATCTTTGGGATGTCATACACGCCTTGAATCATTGTTTGGGTGAACACTGTTAAGAAGCCACCAATCGCTGGGTAGGCTCCAGCATCTGCGACAACTTTTGCATCCAGCCCAACTATTTTGCCATCAGCGCTAAAGCCCATCTCCCCGTACATGGCCATTCCGCGACCTTGAGCAAGAGAGAGCATATTTTCACTCCGTAATTCAGTCCACTTCAGGGGCCTGTCTAGTTGCCTGGCCAGCTCAGCAGTGATGACGTGCTCTACATAAACGCCACCTTTAGGTCCAAAACCTCCACCAACAGTCGGAGCAGCAACCCGTAGATCACTTTGTTCCATCCCCAGCTGAGCTGCGAGAGCTTCTCGAACAGCTATAGGATTTTGGCTAGGAATCCAAGCTGTGAGTGATCCGCCATGCTCAGGAATCGCTATGATTCCATTTGACTCCAATGGAACTCCGGCTAACCTTTGGCTCACGATTCTGACCTTTGCGATATGGTCGGCTCCTTCATTGGGATCGCCATCTTCAAGCCCTATGCCTGTTTCAAAACAGAGATTTGAACCATTCTCATCAAATAAAACAGGAGCATCATCCTCAAGAGCCTTTTCTGGGTCAGTTACAGCAGGCAGCGGGTCGTAATCCATCCAAATCATTGATGCGGCATCAGCCGCAGCTGCGAAAGAGTCAGCAACTACGACAGCAATAATATCTCCGACTAGGCGGACTTTGCCTTTAGCTAAAGGTGGGCGAGCAAAGTGTGGTGGGAAAAGAGGGAATGCAAGATAGGGAGAAAGTTCTAAATCATCTGCGGTCCACACTCCGACAACGCCTTCGATTTCTTTGGCTTCTGCTGTGTCGATTGAGAGGATATTGGCATGTGCAACAGGCGATCGAGCGAAGTACACGAAACCCAAACCGTCAATCTCCATGTCATCAAAGTATTTGTCCTCACCTGTGAGAAGAGTAGGATCTTCCCGGCGCAATACAGCATTACCAAGAATTGAGCCCTTAACATCAGTCATAGTCTTCCCCTTTAGTCTATCACTCTTGATTCTTGCATTTATATTGTTAGATTACGAGTCAAACCCTCATCTTCTTCAGCAAGTAAGTGTTCTCTATAGATGAAATGGAATTCCTATTAGGAGTTAGTTTCATGTACACTGCATCTTATATCGTTTAAAGAAGGGAAGTTCTACGTGGCGATGATACGAGATGTCTCTGAGAGATCACCAGGTATCACATACCAAGAATTACTGGATCAGGACACCCATCCCGTTCCTGATGTGTTGCGTCTTGAGTCAACCGTTAGTTTTGGGCCTGATGAGTTTCCGATAACGAGGTATACCACACGTGAATGGCATGAAGTTGAGAAAGAAAAACTTTGGTCAAAAGTGTGGCAATATGCGTGTCGTGCAGATGAGATACCAGAGGTCGGAGATTACTACGTCTATGAAATAGTCGGACGAAGCTACATCGTTATGCGAAGCAATGAAAATGAGATAAAAGCATATCCAAATGCATGTTTGCATAGAGGAAGAAAACTTAAAGACTATGATGGCAGATGTTCCGAAATCCGTTGTCCCTTCCATGGATTCGCATGGGAGTTAGATGGGGACCTTAAAGATGTACCTGCAAAGTGGGACTTTCCTCATGTCGAAGCAGAGCAATTTCAATTACCGCAAGTAAAAGTGGGGGTTTGGGCAGGTTTTGTCTTTATAAACCCTGATCCTAATGCAGGGCCACTTGAAGAATTTATAGGTGATATGGATGATCATTTTAAAGTATGGGATCTAGAAAATCGCTATAAGCAAGCTCATGTAGCGAAGATAATTCACGCTAACTGGAAAATAGCTCAGGAAGCTTTCTGCGAAGCATTTCATGTAAATGCAACACATCCACAGATAATGGCGTATCTTGGCGACACGAATTCTCAGGTTGATGTATGGGACAACTTCGCCAGAGTTATTAGTCCAGGTGGTACACCTAGCCCGCTGCTTGACTATGACGTGTCCGAGGAAGATCAAATGCGCTCAATGCTCGACATAAGCTACGACAAGGAACTACCAGTTTCTATACCTTCCGGAGTAACTATGAGAGCTCACGGTGCTGCACTTTCCAGAGATCGTTGGAGACCAATGGCGGGAGATTGGGTTGACTCTTTGTCTGATGCTGAGATGATGGACAGCATAGATTACACGCTATTTCCCAATTTTCATCCATGGGGCGCATTCAATCGAATCGTTTATAGGTTTAGGCCCAATGGAGATGATTATCGAAGCTCAATCATGGAATGTATCTTTCTTGCACCCTTCAAAGAAGGTGAAAAACCAGATCCTGCGCCAATACATTGGCTAACGGATGATGAGAATTTCAGTGACGCACCGGAGCTTGACACTCTAGGAAAAGTTTTTGATCAAGATGTATTCAATATGGGTAAAGTGCAACTTGGACTAGAAACAACACAGAAGACGGGTGTGGTTCTCAGCAACTATCAAGAATCAAAGGTGCGGTGGTTGCATCACAAACTCAGCGAATGGTGTGGAGAAGATTGATAATGTCCCACGGACTAATTCACCCATTCTCCAAAGCCCTTTATGTCAAAAACGAAGATGGAAATATTGTCGTTACTGATGGGAATTTGCAAGGGATTTTTAAAAAGGATGGCTCATGGATAGAAGGAGAGTTACGAGAATGCGACCCCCAGCTTTGCGGTTGGGTCGGAGGTCCTCAGATCGAAAATCATAGAGTCGGAAAAGTAAAAAAACAGCAAAAGTAAATATTTGCCAATTGTGCTAGCCAGAAGAGGTTCCAATGGGTTTCCCAAACGATATCAGCGTCATAGAAACCATGATCGGAACTCGAGCCGGAAAGAGTGCAAAACTGAATTACCAGAACCTTACTGGCATGAAAGATAAGCAAACAAAAGGATATAACTTTCCGGCACAGTACATGTTTAAGGATGTGCCTTGGAGCAACCAAGCTAGAAATTTTGAGGAGGAACCGGAACCCCCACAGGGATCTGATCTGCTACTGCCTTATATGGAGAAGCATAATATTGAAATAGCGATGATCGGTGTCGGACCAGGGCAAGAACGATCAGGAGCAAGAGAAGCTATAGAGCAATATCCAGATCGGTTTGTAGGTTGTCACGAGCCTGACCCAAATGATGTAATGGGCTCAATAGCAGCTATTCGAGAACTGCATAAAAATGGCTACATCAAAGCAATATCTGCCTTCCCAGCCGGAAGAAACCCTCAAGTACCTATCAATGATCCTAAAATGTACGCTCTTTACGCAGTATGTGTCGAGTTGGATATACCGATCTTTTGTTGCGCAGGAATTCCCGGCCCACGAGTACCCTTTGAAGCACAGCATGTGAAACTCATCGATGACGTCATGTACGATTTCCCTGACCTGCGCTTTGTCACTCGACATGGATGCGAACCATGGGAAGATCTAGCAGTAAAACTTATGTTGAAATGGCCAAACCTCCACTATTCAACATCGGCATTCGCCCCGAAATACTACCCAACGGCGATCATCGACTACGC
>DBHP01000031.1:18227-18687 GCA_002295705.1 Candidatus Neomicrothrix sp. UBA825
GAACAACTCCCAGACGTGCCATTCCGAGACCATGTATGGCCACAATTCCTTCGAGAGAACGCCATGAGAGTCCTCAAACTCGAGTCATAAAAATCCTATGTTCATCCTCCGCTTCGACTTCCGCCTCAAACCAGATAGCCCAACAACAATGCAGGAACTCTACAGCACGGCATTAGACATGTGCCAATGGGGCGAACGAAACAACGCCATAACGGCAATGTTCTCAGAACACCACAGTTCCCCAGATGGCTATCTCCCATCCCCGATCATCATGGCCGCAGCTGCAGCCTCACGAACAGAAACACTTACATTTAACGTAGGGGCGCTGCTACTTCTCATGTACGACCCTATAAAACTCGCTGAAGATATCGCCGTACTAGACCACCTCAGCGGCGGAAGAATCGGATACACAATAGGCCTCGGATACAGAGAAGAAGAATACGCAATGTTTGGCATTGAC
>DBHP01000031.1:18834-18963 GCA_002295705.1 Candidatus Neomicrothrix sp. UBA825
GCGGCTGCAGCCGCACGAACAGAAGCGCTTACATTCAACGTAGGGGCGCTGTTACTTCTCATGTACGACCCGATCAAACTCGCAGAGGATATCGCCGTACTAGATCACCTCAGCGGCGGAAGAATCGGA
>DBHP01000073.1:0-1409 GCA_002295705.1 Candidatus Neomicrothrix sp. UBA825
GAAACAGAATTATTTTAATAAGATCCATTAAATTTTCACAAGGAGGAAATCTTGGACTTTTTACTAGTTAAGGGAAGCGGCGAGTACGAACTTGTTTACAATCTTCTGTCATTCGGAACGGCTGTTATGTTTGGTGCTTTTGTTTACTTCCTTACACAGATTAAATCAGTCAATAAGCAATATCAGACAGGCGTTGCGGTTTCAGCGATAGTTGTCGGTATTGCCGGATATCACTACTACCGAATCTGGTCAGACTTTGGTGGGGAAGTGATGAACGAAGGGTACCGATATGCCGATTGGCTCATAACGGTTCCATTGTTAATTGTAGAACTTCTTATTGTTCTGGGCGTTGCGCAGAAAGACCGAACGAGTCTTATGATCAAACTGGTTCCAGCATCAATCCTAATGATTGGACTGGGATATCCAGGTGAGGTCGCAGATGGTAATGGAGCTAAATGGACTTTCTGGATCTTGGCGATTATACCTTTCGCTTACATATTGAAGACTCTGTACGATGAGCTACAGAAAGCTGGGCAGCGTGAGACAGGAGCAGTTGCGAAACAAATTAAGAATGCAACATACGTTCTACTAAGCACCTGGCTTGTTTATCCAATTGCTTACCTATTCCCCATCTTTGATGCGAATTCGGAAACGTTGGAAACACTTCGGCAAGTTGGATACACGTTCGCAGATATCACATCTAAGTGTCTTTATGGCCTTATGATTCTCTGGATTGCGAAAGCGCGAACAGAAGCTGAATCTAACGCTTAACAAGCTTTAATTTTTTCGTTAGTTGGCCAGCCACCGGCTGGCCAACTTTCGTTTTGGTGACAAGCTGTTCCTTAGTTCAGCAAACTATCGATGAAATGAATCTGGAGAGTTAGGTACACAGTAAACCCCCGGAGCAAGGAGCGAAATCCGGGGGTTACTGTTTATTGGTTTGGAGGGTGTAAGTCCAGGGGGCTTACATCTTTATTTCTATCCACGAAGAACAAAAAAATTGCGGGTCTGTGACCTTCAACACCCGTGCCATTTGTCATAAACTTTGGCTACTCTACACCTTGGTTTAAAGAGCGGTTGAGGACTACGATTCCTCGGAGCTTTCCGTAATCTGTTGCTATTAAAGTGCTTCCACCACATTCTCGGTGCGCCATATCTAAACGGCCTATTAGGTTCTCTCCAGCCAGCGGGATGGGTGATCCGCTTATGATTGAATCGCGAGTCGTTTCCCAGTTCCCTAGCCATTTTTCTCGGAAAGCTATTGGAAAGAGGCACTCCTGAAGAAATTCTTTAGAATCTTCAAGCTGAAAATTCTCTGCTAAAAAGATCTCGGTTTTGTTCAGAACATAATCCTGCGCATTTGAGTCGGTGCTACAAGAAGTAAGAGCAATGATTAGGATTGCCATTGG
>DBHP01000073.1:1848-6528 GCA_002295705.1 Candidatus Neomicrothrix sp. UBA825
TCTTAGGGATTATATGGTTCTAATCTTTTAGAAACGTGACCTTGGTGGTTTGAACATGAACGCCTGCAGCTATACGGTCAGCCGTGAATTGCTCATCTGACATAAAAGCTGCCACGGTCTCTGCGTCAGGTGTCTCCATGATTAGGTGCAACATCTTTTCATTTTCTGCTTCAACTCCTTGAACCAGAACACGTCCCCCAGCTGCTTCGATCTTTGGCACTGCTTCTCCATTGAACCATGCGCTAAAGGTTTCATAGTCATCTATTTCTTCCTGTAATAGAAAAATCATCATTTCCTCCAAATTCCTTTTCTAAATCTAAACCGTAAGTCCAGGGAAGAAAAATTTAGCAAGCATTGTTAACACTTTTGTAACCTTAACTCTATTTAGCTTTTGGTTTTCTTTGATTCGGTCTTCGTGGAGATACCTGATTTGATTGCTGCTCTTCAGGGGGTTTCCACCTCACCTTAAGATATTTCTGGTATGAAATTTGGGTTAGTGTTCTGTTGAGTTCGTGATCTTCAAGCATTGAATATTGCTTTTGGTAGTTTCTTTGACATGAATGACACCACATTTCGCTATACGTAGGTTCTTCCCCGCATTTTCTGCACTTTTCCATTCAAAGATTCAAGTACACGCGTACGACATTCTTGCCACTAATAACTGGTCATTACAAGAAGACTCATAAACGAGTCATAATTTTAAATGGAGATAACTTTGTTAGTTTATTTTGGTGTTGACCGAAGAATGCGTCTGATTATTAATATGACCGGGATAGCCACTATGGCAATTATGACAAGTAGCCAAAGAGTTTGATTAGTTGACGATTCATCTCCAGTTTCTGACTCTTCTACATCTTGCTCGGGGGTTATGGGTTGAGTTTCCAGATTCTTCGATGATATTTCTGGCTCTTCTGTAGAGATCTCTGGTGCTGATTCGTCAAGAGTCTCTGCGCTGGGGGAGGAAGAATGATCGTCTTTGCTTTCTTGTACGGGGTCAGAATTAGAGTTGTCATACCATTCGCCAAGCCTGTCTGATGTTTCGGCAAAAGACGAAGGACGTTCGCCAGCTCGTTGAACTGGTGTTCCAAATTGTTCTTTGATGCCAATGGCTGTGGTGAATCGTGCTGGAGCTCGTGACACAATCACTATGTCGTATACGCCACCCTGCGCTGTTCCTCGTTCTTGAATCAAGGTGAAGTAACTAGTGTTCGTGAAAGGTTCATCAAATCTAGTTCGAATACTTGGATACAGTATTTGTTCTGAACCATCTGGAGTGATGAGTCGCAGAAAAGGCAGTTGGTCTTGTTGAAGTGATTGTTCAGGGTCTAAAGCTGGAATGAGGAGCTCTAGCTGAAAGAGATCACCATCCTTAAAATTTGCTTGAAACCCTCTAGTTTCGCCCTCCGCCAAGAACTCTCCATATAGGGCAAAAGATATTGTGCCATCAGGAAGCAAAGGTCCCTGCGAAGGTGTCTCTTGATCAGGTGATAGGAAAAGAGGATCATGAGCGTGAGATACTGAAGCCCAAAGAGTTACGAAAAGTATGACACTTGCAGAAAGCATAATTAATGACAAGAATCTGCGAGAAAAGCTTTTTATCACGTTATTGACAATAACGATGCGACGGCCATGTGTCATGCCCGCACTGTCGTGATTGTTGTCACAGTTAACTTGATCGTGTTGGAACGAGCAGGAGAGAATCTATCGTGAAGAAATGTCCCAGAAGCAAATCAAGGTAAGCCTCCTGCTAGTTCGCATTGCTTTTGTGGTAGCTACCATTTTGATATGGCGCATCTCAACTGCCTATCTCCCGGCCGCTCTTGGTTGTTGGTTCGTGAACAGACTTCTCATGAAACAGATCGTGATTAGCGATGACGATGAAACTGTTATCGTTTAAGCCTCTTTTCGTTTCCGTAACTGCATTTATGAAACTATTCTGAATGTATGAAAAAATTTTTTACCAAACAAAAAGCAGAGGAAAAGCGTTCTTTCTTTTTGGAAGATGAACTTCTAGATTACATCATGTCGAATAGTGCTCCTGCTGATCAGGTCCAAGAAGCGCTCATTGAAGAGACTGCAGAACTTGGTTGGGTCGCCCGCATGCAGATTTCAGTTGATCAGGGAAATTTTCTCACCATGCTTGTCAAGGCTATTGGACCAAAGTTTGCCGTTGAAATTGGAACCTTTACAGGATTTTCCTCAATCTCTATAGCGCGTGGATTACCTGAGAATGGTTCGCTGCTATGTTGCGATGTTTCGGAGAAATGGACTGCGATTGCGCGAAAATACTGGGAACGAGCGGGACTTAACGACAGGATAGAACTTGTGCTCGCACCCGCTCTGGAAACTCTTGACAACCTCCCTAAAGATACGGAAATAGATTTTGCTTTCATAGACGCTGACAAAGGGAATTATAAGAACTACTACGAAGCAGTACTAAGCCGCCTTTCTAGTCATGGCATGATTGTCATTGATAATGTTCTGTGGTCGGGGCGAGTGATTGATGAAACCGTAGATGATGAAGACACACATGCAATCAAAGATTTCAATAGTCATGTACGTAACGATGATCGAGTGACCTGCACTATGTTGTCCATTGGTGACGGAGTATCACTAATCCAAAAGAAATAGGCAAAGAGAACGCACCAGTCGTTCAAGCTCTAATTGGTGAAACACAATAATATAGGACTGATAGTGCCGCTGTTAATTGCATTCCGCGCATTAGCGAACATTTCAGGCACTCCAGTTCCCATAAGGTGACCCAAATTCACCGGTGGTGGTTCTGATGGAGGATTATTAAAAAACGCCATAGCCATCTCTCTATGATCATCAACTGTCAATAATTCCAGTCCTGCGTTTTCTGCTGCTTTCACATATGCATCTGTGGTCTCTACAAAGCTGTATTCCGGTGTTGAGGACCAAGGCATTGGAAAAACTAGATCATCTTTCCCAGTTCGCATGACATCGTACACCACAATTGATCCATTGGTTTTAGAAACCCGGGCTATTTCGCTAAAGAGTAACTCCTTATCGGAAATATTCATTCCAACATGGAGCATGGTTGAAGCATCGAACGTATCATCATCAAATGGGATTGACGTAGCAGAGCCAATTTGGAAAGATACCTGTTCAGCCATGCCTACCATTTCAGTTATCTCAACTGCGGCTTCCACAAATTCAGGAGTTAGGTCTATTCCCTCTACTGTGACATCAAGCATATTTGCGATGTAACGGGCTGGCCCGCCTATTCCAGAGCCAAGATCAAGAACACGTTGGCCTGATTGCACGGTTAATGCGCTGGCGACAAATTCGCTGCCTTTGCGGCCTCCTACATGAAACTCGTCAGCTCCTGCGAAGACATCAGGCTCCAAGTTTTTAATATCAAAACCTGCCTCCTCAAGTGCCGAAATTATACGGGATACTATCCCATCGTTTCCATAATGCTCTGCAACCGATCTAGTCATTCATTCTCACTTTCACCAGCGATGAACAATTAAATTGTCCAATAACTTTGATTAAAAAGTCAACTCCTCAAAGGCTATTAACACATTGTTAATAATCAATCCACGAAGTGTTAACGCAGTATGAACTGAAAACTAGAAGTTGTTATAGGCATGGTTTAGATTATGAACGTGACAGAAAGGAAAAAATATGCTCACGTTAACGACTTATAAATTTAAAGGATTTCCCAGCAAGGAAGAAACAGCGAAACTTATGGAACTCTTTGCAGAACATGGAGCTGCAGAGGGAACAATATCGCATTATGTCTTTGCAGATAGATCCGGTGGGATCGTAATCGCTGAGAATGACAGTGCCATGCCAGGCTACGAAACCAGCCTCACTTACAGCGAATATTTAAGCATGGAAACGAAAATTATGTTATCAATTGAAGAGGCAGTGCCAGCAATTTTAGCTTCGCTTGCATAAAGCCACTTCGTGAACAAGGAGAAACATGGATTTATTAGTAGTAGTTGATGGCGTTACGGATTATGGTGCATGGCGAAAAATTTTCGATGAAGACGAAAGCGAAAGAGCCAAATTCGCAGGCAGCATGGAAGCCGGCCCCTTGGATAATAACAAGGTAGCAATCGTTGCCTATGGGGTAGACATGGAAGCTATGGGAGCCTTTATGGGAACTCCAGAGTTCGCAGAACGAACAAGTTCGATCCAAACAGGCGTAAATATCTATAATCTTGAGGCGCTACCTCAGTAAAAAATAGATGCTAAGACAGCCTCAGATTTATCCACCTGATTTAATTGATAAGAAATCAACGTAGTCGGTAATTGGTCCCTCTGGGAAGAACCCCTCTGGTGGTTCAAAGCTTCCAGAGGGACTTTCAAGCATCATGAAGTCGTTATAACTTCTATAGGCTTCCTCTTTCGTCATCCCGAGATGTTTTTCAAATGAAGCGTCAAATCCAAGTGCATTTATATCTTCCATAATGCTGACCCATATGGTTTGATAGGACGTGAGATAGGCAAGATAGGCGATAAAGATTCCCCAGTTGCAACGAGCGGTATCCCGCATTTCTTCATCTGCCGTGAAGGCATCGCATCTGGATTCAGGTTCAAGCCCGTTCATTTCGCGCTTCGTCTGAGTGTAAACCCTGTCAAGTTCCATTCCTTCAACAGCCACGTCCTCAAAAGAAAGTCCTTCAAATGCAGAAAAATCTTTCCAAT
>DBHP01000073.1:6934-11724 GCA_002295705.1 Candidatus Neomicrothrix sp. UBA825
AGCCCACAGCAATCTTTTGACGTTCCTAAGTCTCTATCAAGAGTGTGAGCGGTCTGATAACGGTGGAAATATTCGTGAGCCCATCCATGGTAAATAATGGCTTTACGAACAGCGGCGGATTCGTTTCCTTGCTTTGTGTCATGGGGCCATTTAATGAACTCATAATTCATGATGCACAAGTTATATGGGTCAGGAGGGTCAGAATGTGTTCCGCTTCCAGTGAGGCAACCAGCACCTATTAAATGCCCGTTTACGATAGAGAGTTCTTTCTCCCAGCCCACCTCTGATAGGCGATCAAAAACATCTTGGGAGTATTCGTTAGTAGTCGTAATCAGCATGATGTAGCGGTTATAAGAGCCAATTATTGAGTTCAAACTAGTTTGGATTTCGACCCATTCATCCGCAATTGATTGCGGAACATCAGATGACATAACAATTTCTTGTACGAAAGTTTCTTGTGGTTTGTTGTATTCAATTTCTAAAAATAGTTCTTTCAAGGGATTTTGGGACTCTTTATGAGTCGTTGGAGTCTCTTGATTCTGGTTATTTTCTGATAATGGGTATTCAGTAATCGCATTTTGAGAAGATGTCGTTTCGCTACATGCTGCAGTGAAGATAGAAAGCGCAAGTAGCACGCATATTGCATGTTTCATGATTTTAGTTTTTGGAGATCAGGCTCAAAAGAGGGTTGAAGCGAACACGTTCGGGGATTTGCTGTGCTCCTGGAACACCACGTTCAATCATATACGGTCGGAGAGCTTCCATAGCTTTCGGTTCATCCCAATGGGGGATAGTCGGATACATGTGGTGGATAACATGTGTTTGCATGGAATGGCATAAAAAGCGCGGTACAGGTATTGTCCAAAATCGTGTATCGGCATACCTGCCAGTTTGTGTTCCTGGCCGATGTGGCTCCCACGCAAAGTATACGTATATGTATGAGAGGCCGATTTTGGATGGTAGCCACCATGCAAGGAGTGTTTCAAGTGGGAATAGGATGACCATGATGAGTTGGATTAACGAAAGGAGTTTCGTGAGTGTGATTCCTCTGACCAGTGATTCGAAGAAGGCGGGGTCTCGTTCTGCATGTCGGGTAATATTTTCCATATCGCCTCTATGAACAGCTATCGCAGGCTGCCACCAATGGTCACCCCTAGCGTCATAATTCGTGTCCAATTCAGGATCGTTTGTGTGGGCATGATGTTTCATGTGAGTGACTCGTAGTGCTTCATGCGACTGTTTTAGTCCTAACAATGAGATTTGTCCGACAAGCGGGTCAATCCATTTCCAGCGTTCTTGCCGTCCAGATAAGTTCCCATGCTGTCCTTCATGAGAGGGAAGATAGGCCATGCACATACATAGTGTTGTAACGATAAAACCAAGCCATAGCGGGACAGTCCCAAGAATTGAGAGAACAAGAGTCGTAATCCAAATGCTTGATTGGCCGACTCCGATTATGATCATCTCCCATTGGATGCGACCCATATACTGTCGTGCCACTGCTCGTTCTGATTTATGGGACAGATCAATGAGCGTTTCGTCAAGAGTCATAGCCAATACCCCCGAATATGGGCATAAATGCCACTGAAAAGCCCAAGGATTAAACAGACTACAAGTAGAAGAGCGTTATTAGCTTCAGGCCAAATCCGTTGCGACACAGCGTAAAGAACGCATCCCCAGAAAATCAAACCGAACCAGACCTTTCCCCAGATCTGAGCATGCTGAACCAAGCCACCTATTATCCGTGCTGCACCCTGCGGGGAAGGTGTTTGGTTTTGTGTATCCATGATTTTAGATTACAAGGATCTCATAACTTCACAAGTAACTGCATGCGCAAAATAAAGTTAATGAACATATGTATTTAATATTCCTGTAATTATATGAAAACAGACAACTACTACTTATATGAAAACAAACAACTACTACTGTAATTCTTGTCAACTGATTAAAACCCTCTAATAGAAAGGCAAATTGAAGACTTCTCTGAATATCTATCACTTAAAAAAGTTTAGAAATGTGTCAAGGAGAAATTTTGAACATAGAACGATGACAGACAGGTTGGAACGGGAAATCTCTTAACTTTTCTAGTAGTCACACTTTTAGTTGTGGAAGCGAATGTGGATCTGCTAACTTTTGCACGTGAAAAGGTCTCATATGCTGCTGTTCGCTGCCATTTGTTCGCTCATGTTATTTGCGTGCAGTAGCGGAGATATAGATAGGGCTAACCCCTCTGAGGAGTCAGATGCTCTTGTTGAGATTGAATCTTCCAGTGAAGATAGTTCAGCCAGTGCATCGGAAAGTGCTGAAAATGATGCAGGAGATATTGATCCCTCCACCAATAGCGATGACGGATTGGCGGATGGATCAGAGAGTATCAAAATCGATGACGGAGAGAATGATACCAATTCCAGTTTTAGTAATTGTTCAGAAGATGATTGGGAATGTTCTTTAGCAGCCGAGTTTAGAACGGACAATATCAATCGTTTGATTGAAACGCTTCCTTTAATTAACAGCCAAATGTTCGCAGAATGTTTTGTTGACACCTTGACAACAGAGACAGGGTTGGACTTTAGCGCTCTTTACTCGTTGGTTGCATTCATAATCGATAATGGTGCATCGGCGGATAATCTTGGCCTGCAAGATTATCTATCAGTTGAAGCCGCGTTAGCTGCATGTGATGGGTTTGTTTCGTCAAACGACATTCAACGTGTTAACGAAATTATCGTCGTACCCGAAGCCAAAGAAGAAGTGTCACGCGTACTCGTGGGCGATGTAGAAGCAGGCATCTATTACTATTACGAGAATCTAGATCCAGAATGGGGCGAGCCATATTCTGAAACTATTGGGCGTGGACCTATTAAAGTCGTCATGGGGGATGTCTTCAGTTATGAAACTACCGAAACGCATGGCCACCGTGTCAAAGACACATTTTTAACCTTTGCTCAGAATGATAACTTTACCCTTTTCGCTTATGACGGGAACTCAGGTACTAGTTTTGAAATGGTCCATACTGATGAAACAGTTATCATCAGTGCAAGTGCTCATTTAGGAATGAATCCCTTTGAAATCACTAATGATGATTACGCAGAGGTTGACAACTTAAAGGCAACGAATGCACTGTACCTATCCTCACTAGAGAATGCGGGGATTGATGGAGACCCTGAGTATGGGGTGTACCCATATCCGCACGCAGGCAATGCTTACGTTATTGAAAATGATTCTGACGCGATAGAACAGACAATCTTTGTTGCTTGGTATTGGGACCTTTCGGAAATACGGGACGAAGCATCATCCGTTTCTACCCGAAATGGATCTGTTGACCTGCATGAGGGTTTTGTCCAACGTAACCTCGCGGACATTATTTTCGTACAAATCCCATTTGACTATGATCATGCTGATACATCGCATGCGACTCCTATTGCCGCTGCTCGGGCGGTCGACGTGCTCGCTAAAAACCCAAATGCATCAGCTAAGGAATTGAAACAACTTCTTCTTGCTGAAACGATTTCAGTAGACATAACTGTAGATGATTCATATTACGATGAAGCAGTCGGGGGTATTACAGATGATTCAGCATATATTTCTTACAGCGAAATAATGACCGTGAACATCCTGCCTTCTCGTTAACTACTTGCTTAGGTTTGATTTCAGGAAACCACCACAAGAGCGTCTTTGCTCGTTGAATATCGGACAGTGGTTTTTATGCTGCTGGGAGCGCTATAAACGCTATGACTGCGTAGTGGGATGCAATTCCACACACAACACAGAAATGAAAAATCTCATGAAAACCAAAAGTATTCGGCCATGGGTCAGGTTTCTTTAAACCGTACACAATCGCCCCAATAGTATGAAAAGCACCCCCTAGAAGCAGGAAAATAAATCCAACAGTACTCAAGGAGACAAAAAAATCATCTATAACGAGTAAGGCGGACCACCCGACAACCAAGAACACGGGGACAAGCACAATTTGAGGAGCAGTCGGCCAAAAAATCATTATTAAAACGCCTATTAGTGCTCCAGTCCAGACTGCTATCAGAACCGTTATCGCAGCTGATCGGGGAAGCAAAAGCCATGAAATCGGAGTATACGTAGCAGCAATCGTAATGAAAATCATTGAGTGATCAATTCTTCGCATGACGTCATGTGCTGAAGCACTCCAGGAGAACCCGTGGTAACACGAACTAATTCCGAAGAGACCTATAACGGCTACAGAATACAGTGAGGAGAGTAATCGCGCATCTGGAGAAGCCGAAATTAGGAGAGGGCAAAGAGCAACCGCAACGACTAGAGCTATTTTGTGAGTCCACCCCCGAAATGCTGGTTTCGGCGCAAGATGCATAGGTACTGAGGGGTCCACTTCATGATCCTAGCAGCAAGTGCTCTCTGCTTTGTTATCGCCAAATATCAACTGTTTATAGAAAGGTCTACCGGCACGAGGTTGATATTACCTCGCATCTTGTCTAGAGAAAAGCAGCTACTACGTTGATGCATAACACGCCAACGGTCATTAATACGCTTACCCTGTGGAGTTGCATGAAGCGTTGTTGAAGCCCTTCGTCCCGACTGCGGTTAGTCATCGGGATTATTCCGTAAGCTATGCCCATCAACACAGCACTTATTGCTGTCATCACCATGACTCCGGACTGACCATCAATCAGTGCTAGAAAGAAATTGACCACGTTGACAATCGTGAGGAAAAGAAAGAATTTTGGAAAAATAGTTCGCAAAAAAACACTAGCATCACGTTCGCTTAACGTTCGGAAGACAGTAGGTGCGACAATTGCCGAATG
>DBHP01000116.1:0-2479 GCA_002295705.1 Candidatus Neomicrothrix sp. UBA825
CCTGACCCCTAATTGAAATCAACTTTTTCAGACCGCATAAACAACCAGGCTATGAAAATCCCCACAGCACTTCCCATTACAGAAAATATAAACGAGGTCGATGCAGAGAAGCCAATAGCAGCAAACAACATCAGAGTTGTTATAAAACCTCCTACTCCAGAAAGTGGGTAGACAAAACAACCTAAATTTGTGGGTTCAGAATTAGACACGCCCATTAATCTAGGCCTCGCCAAGTTTTCTTTGAGTAACGCGTATTCTATCTTTTTTTCTCGCTCCCTCGATCTCGATATAGGTAGCTATCTCCTCGTACCTGAGCCCAGTTCTTGTTGATCCACGGTTTTCATTAGCTTTAGCTTGTTGCTTCTTTCCAGGAGCCCACAGGGCAAAACAAACAGCACCCCCGGCTACAACGAAGAGTAACGCCCACAATGAGTCACTCCATCCTTCAGCTACTGCGACAGTTACCTGATACAGAAAATTGTCCATAGAGGTTTCTAATGAAGATGCCAGTTGAGGAGCAATTGCTGGAGATTCTTTTGCTAATTCCAAGATCTCTTGAGGAAATTCTTGAAGCGAGTTGATTGAACTGCGGTATCCACTGTTGAAAATCGAACCGGCTATTGCTATCCCTATTACTGCCCCTAGCTCTCGTAAGACGTCGTTTAGGGCAGATGCAACTCCTTGCTTTTCAAATGGCAACGAAGAAACAATTATCGCTGTTGCAGGTGGAGACGCTAATCCGATGCCGGCGCCATAGATGATGGCGACTAAAGCAAAATCTAGGAAGCTACTTTCGGAGTGGAATTGTGCGCCCAGATACAGAGACACCCCAAGAAGGCAAAGGCCTAGAAAGCCAACAACTCTGAAACCAAACCTTTTAGTTAGTGGTATTGCTACTAAAGAAGCTGGGAAAAGACCGATTGCTGTAGGAAGGAAACTCAAACCAGTGTCGAGTGGGCCGTAGCCTAGTACGTACGAAATAAATTGCACAGCAACGAAGAAAAAACCAAACGCCACAGTGAATTGCACAAGCAATGATAAGGATCCCGACCGGACCGATCTGTCTTTAAAAACGGACACGTCTAGTAAAGGCCTCTTTGTTTTTGACTCCCAGGTCACAAAAGCTACGAGAAATATTCCCCCTGCTATAAAGCAACTTAGGATAATTTCAGAATCCCAACCTTTAATGGGGCCTTCCATTATTGCGAAGATAATTCCACCTATGGCAAGTAGCGATAAGAGGGAACCTAAAGGGTCAAGGTTTGATTTTTCAGGAGAAGATGAATTTGGTAAGCAAATCCAACACAAGAGAAGAATAGCAGCTGCGAGAATGCTAATGACGAGAAAAACTGACTCCCACGTATAGTTCTCTATTAGTGCCCCGGAGAGAAGAACTCCTGATAGTCCTCCAAAAAAGACAGACGCTGTCCAAATTGCAACTCCGCGTTCTTTTTTGTCAGGAGGTAGCGTCGTAGTTATTGTAGATAATGTTGCAGGAAAAATAAATGCTGCACCAACACCGCTGAGTGCACGAAATGCGATGACCAGCCTCGCTTCATTTTGTTCAATGAAATCTAAATATTCCGTGAAAAGAGTTGCAACATTCGCGATGCAAAGAATGGTCACCCCAAGCAGCAACATGGATCTGCGGCCAAATTTGTCGCCCAAAGCACCGGCAGGAAGAAGGAGCGAGGCTAGAAAAAAAGCGTATATATCTACCATCCATTGAACTTCGGATTGGCTGGCTCCTAATTCTCTTGATAATTCAGGCAAAGCAACGTTCAAGGATGAGATATTCGCCACTACTAACACCGCTGCGAGAATTGTAGCTGTCAGAGTTAAAGTAGAGTTTGCTCTTAGTGCCCTCATTATAAATAGTCTCTCAACTCGTGTTTCCTATTTGGTGGATGATTAGTTGAAACACACTATTGCTACGTTACTGCTACTTTGATTACGTGGCTCCTGAACGTCAACTCATGGAAATCAAGTTAAGCGAAGATGCATTGCCTTGGGAGAGAATTGGTTTTGATATTCTTAGAGAAAATTCAACTCAGTCAATCCTCATAGGAAAAACAAAATTATGCTTTGAGAAAACTGATGCTGTTGAAGGCATCGCCTCTGTCCACGTTGAGGGAATAAAGAAGAACGTGGACTCACTGAAATTCAACCCGACGACTCTTACTACCAGCAAAATCGAAGCATCCTTTCATCCCAACCGAATAGAACGAATAGATCATCTGGTAGTTACAACACCCGACTCAGACAAAACGACAAAGGCGCTCGTGGAAGCAGGAATAACACTCAGTGGGATTAGAACATTTGGGAATTATCCGAATCAAACTCGGCAATCGTTCTTTTGGTTAGGTGATGTCATACTTGAACTAGTCGGACCACATCAGGTCGCAAAAGCTGGCAACCCACTATTTTGGGGATTAGCACTAGTTTCATCAGACATTAAAGAGACCGTCAATTACCTTGG
>DBHP01000116.1:2870-4203 GCA_002295705.1 Candidatus Neomicrothrix sp. UBA825
GTGACTTAGCTATAGGGGTTCCGATAGCAATTATGTCCCCTCATGTAAGTGCAAATTAGACGCATTGTGGATTGGGCTTAAGTTTAGATTAATATATTGAAATGAAAGCAGAGAACCTCTTTGACCTCTCCGATAAGGTCGCCGTGATCACAGGAAGCGGAAAAGGAATAGGCAAAGGAATAGCGAAGTTGCTTTCTGAATCTGGAGCAAAAGTCGTGCTTTGTTCCCGCACTAAAGAGGACGTAGAGGAAGTCGCTCGAGAGATCACCAGTAACGGAGGGACTGCATTCCCCACCGTATGTGATGTTACGATCGACGACCAGTTGGTATCACTCGCAGACTCGGCTATTTCGGAGTTTGGAGCAATTGATATCTGGGTTAACAACGTCGGAGGGAGTACAGGCCGGTCTAGTCTTAAGGAGCTTTCGCGTTCTGATTGGGATAAGACAATAGCCTTGACCCTTACATCCGTTTTCGTAGGTTGTCAGGTAGCTGCTAGAAACATGCACTGCGGCTCAATTATAAATATTTCTTCCCGTTCTTCATGGGGCGCTGTTCCTAATAATTCTCATTATGCGGCGGCAAAAGCTGGAGTGAATGTCCTGACCGCCAGTTTGGCTCATGAACTAGGTCCAGATATCAGATGCAATGCAGTAGCCTCGGGCGCAGTTCCAACGGATATTTTCTTCAAAGTCATGAAAATGCAACCTGAAGATTTGCCACAATATGCAAAAGATACTGGGGTTCCATTACAACGGCTAGGTACTCCTAAAGATATAGCTGGAGCAGTACTTTTCTTATGCTCTGAAGCTTCATCGTGGATGACCGGAGAGGTTATAACGGTTAGCGGAGGGCGTTAACGAAGCGGTTTCGGCTCGTTTAGCTCTGCAACGTTATCGAGCAAAATTTTCTTTTGGTCCTCCATTGAGAACTCTTTTAGTTCCATAACGTAATCTAGTGGCGCAGGCATTCCTTCGATGTGAGGCCAATCAGATCCGAATACAACTCTCTCAGGTCCCATCAGATCTGCAACTTCATAGGGGTCGTCTTCCCAAAATGGGTTTATCCATACATGTTCTTTAAAAAGTTCCAGAGGATCCTCTTTGAACCAACCCATGAGTTTATTCTTCTGCTGAGGTAATTTTCGAAAAAGGTCCGGCAAGAAACTTGACCCGTTTTCAACAGACACAATCCGCAAATTTGAGAAACGTTCGTACATCTTTTGAAGTGACATGGTCATGAGCCAATCCAGAGCAGCTCTTTCAATATTGAATGCTTTGATTGATGGTGAGTAAGAGGCACCGCCACCAAAATTCGCTCCAAAACCATCCTC
>DBHP01000011.1:0-3095 GCA_002295705.1 Candidatus Neomicrothrix sp. UBA825
GAGAACTTTGATGGGTGGTACGGGCCTTCTCCTAATGCATGGGTAAGAGTTGACGGTACAGGAGATTTTGGTCGCCAGGAACGTCAGCAAGATTTCCTAATACTTACGCTTCAACAAGCGTTTGACTCCGGTTTCCGAAATCCTCTTAAAATAACAGAAATTATTCAAGAGATTCTTGGTGGTGGATTCGTTAATCTAGACGATAGATTAACGCCCCAAAAAGCTATCAATTTAGCCCAACAGTTCCGGAACTTTCGTCCAAATGATTTGGAAAAGTATCTGCTGCCTACCGTTTATGATTTTGCAAACGAACTCTCAATTCAGCGCATCATAGAAGCAGAGGCTGAGCCAATTCTTGACGTATTCCGAAATCTTAGTTCAGGGGGTGCAGAAGAATTAAGCCTAAGCGTTGATATGCCCGAAATTCCTCTCGGGAATTCAGAGTTACTCTCTGTAGCTACGTTTGGGGTGTCGAAGGGCATTGAGGAAGCTCCTCTTAATACAGTAAGCGCTTCTCAAAAGATGCAAACCGAATTAACGAATGCAGAAAAGAGAGCACAGATTCTCGAAAATGCAGGAAAAATACGGGGTTGTTAGGCTAAAACACCAGAAAAGCTGAAATGCTTCAATACTTCGCGACTTTTTTTTGAAAGAACCTGAAAACTTGCGCCAAAAGTGTCTCGCTAACCACTACCGTATGAAGGCATGGGAAAGGCTTCATCAGCAAAGAAAATAGCAAGAGCAGAAAAGGCCGTATTAGCTAGTGGGCCAACCGAGAGGAGACAACTGGGCTACCCATCAGCTGTTGCCTTGGTGATTGTCTTAGGCTTAGCTCTTGTGGTTTTCGCGAGAGCGACACGAGATGCTGAGGCGTCTCCAACACTTCAGGACCATTGGCACGCTGCATATGGGGTCTGGGATTGCGTAACTGAATCATTTCTTACACCATTCCAAAGCGAGTTCGACCCAGAAGGTATACATTCACACCAAGATGGGTTGATACATATTCATCCTTTTACTTCGTCAGTGACAGGTAAAGAAGCAAGAATCGGCGTCTTTCTGAATGCCATGGGAGCATCTCTATCAGATAGCGGTTTAGAACTTCCAGGAGGAGCAAACCTAGATTCTGGAGTTACGTGTAATGGCGAGGAAGCTATTATGCAGGTTATTCGATGGGAAAATGCTTTCATCGGCGGGGAGCCCACAAATATCTTTACTGAGAATCTTGAGGATGTCCGTTTTCTAAACGATAGAGAAGCCTACACCATAGCAAGAGCACCAGCTGGGGCGGATATCCCGTTGCCTACTTCAATCAACAATTTAGAAGGTGTTTTAGGCGGACGAAGCGGTCCTGGAATTGATCCTCCTAACACGACCAATGTTCCTGGCCCTCAGGACTTTGGGGTGGAACTTGACTGATAGCGATAGAGGGGCAGACTCAGGCCCTGTGGTCGTAATTGTCAGCGGTTATTTCAGTCCCTTGCATTGTGGGCATTTGGATTACTTTGAGGAAGCTGCAGCTGCGGGTGATCGACTTGTTGTGATCGTTAATAACAATGACCAGCAGATTTTGAAAAAGGGTAAGATAATCCTAGATCAAGAGGATCGACTTCGAATCATTAAAGCTTTAACTGTGGTGGACGAGGCAATGGTTTCTGTTGACAAAGATCGGTCTGTGGCTAGAACGCTTGCTTTAATCGCTGAGTCTAACTTAAATTCTAAACTGATCTTTGGTAATGGCGGTGACCGGAACTCTTCGGAGAATATTCCTGAAGTAGATGTTTGTCATAGGTATGGTATCGAAACCGTTTTTAACTTTGGTGGGACCTACAAGAGGGATTCCAGCAGCAGAATAAATCAAGAATTAGGTATAGAAGGAAAGGGCTAGATCTTATCTGAAAAGGTCATCCTGAGGGTCGCGCACTATTTGGTCTCGCACAGATCCATTTCCAAACCAACTCTCATCAGCGCCTCGCACTATAGCAATAGGGACACCTGAAGATTTCCCCATAACAAGTTCAGCCGCTGATGCTAGCTCGTCTACTAAAGCTACCTCAGTAACTTGCATTTCTCTGCCGAACGCATCTGGGCTTCCCCGCAAATCTAGAATTGGAAGAACGCCAGCACTTCCTATAGCTACATCAGTAAGACCTCTTCTCCACGGTCTTCCAAAAGTGTCAGAAATTATTATCCCGACGTCTAATTGGAATCTGCCGGCCAAACCATCGCGCAGCCGTTTTGCTGAGCGGTCACTGTCATCAGGCAGAAGTGCCGCTTGACCGCGTTCCACATTTGATAAGTCAATTCCAGCATTTGCGCAAACGAATCCATGTTTAGTTTGGCTAATTATCAGGTCTCCACGGCGCCTAAGAATTCTTACGGATTCTCTCTCTACTAATGGTTTGTGGCTTAAAGGGTCATCTGGATCGATATCTATCATCTGATTCTCAGCCTTGGAAATGATCTTTTGAGTAACGACCAGAATATCCCCCGACTGAATAGTTTCTATCTGTCCGACTATTTCTACTAGGTCATCTCCAGGTGTTATTTCAGGGATACCTTCAAGTGGAATTATCTCTAGTTTTGTCATGTCAGCCTATTATCTTGTTAAGTATATTCCTGCAAAGACCCGCTGCCTTTGCCTTATCGGTCATAACTGTATCTGTAATAATGCAGCTAAGTCCTAATTCTTGAATTCTCTTGGTCTCATTTTTGTCAAGGTCGTCAATTACAAAGGACCCAGCAATATCTTTGTAAATTTCTGCAACAGCTGTTGCAGATGCTTCATAGCCAAGCTCGTTTAGGAGCCGATCGGCAGGACCCTTTAGTGCTTTGCCATCAATAATTCCGGAGATTGCAATAACATCTTCTCGCCGTGTACGCAGGGCATCTCTAATTCCTGGAACTGAAAGTATCGGCGCGATGCTCACTAAAGGGTTAGATGGAGCGATCAGAATAATATCTGCTTTAAGGATTTCAGAAATTACTTCAGGAGCTGGTTGAGTTATCTCATGACCGAGGAAGTTAATGCTAGCGATTTCCACATTATGCGATAGCCGGACAAAATAGTCTTGAAAGTTCAGTTCCTCGCCGTC
>DBHP01000011.1:3477-11611 GCA_002295705.1 Candidatus Neomicrothrix sp. UBA825
TCCGACTCTCCATTTGGATGCTATTTCACGAGTGACCTCCGAAAGGGTTGCCCCTTCGGAAAGCTTTTGAGTTCTGAATAAATGTGTTCCAAGATCTCTATCACCTAGCCGAAACCAATCAATTCCCCCATACTTGGTCACCATATCCATGGCTCGCCAGCCTTCGTCTTTTAAGCCCCATCCTGTATCTGGATTAATTTCATTTCCGAGAGTATAGATTATGGTGTCAAGATCTGGGCTTATGTGTAGGCCGTGCAACGATAAGTCATCTCCAGTATTAACAATAGCCGTTACCGACTCAGGGGGGACTACCGTAACAAGACCTCTGAGCAATTTGGCTGCCCCTACGCCGCCGCAAAGAACAACTATTTTTTTATCAGACAACTCTGTCACGCTAAACCTTTGAGACGTCCTTCGAGTAAGGCTAAGTCCGCTTCAACCATCATGGTCACAAGGTCTTTGAACGATGTGCTGGGTTCCCAAGACAGCACATTTTTCGCTTTGCCATAATCTCCGACAAGAAGATCAACCTCTGCTGGTCTAAAAAATTGTTCATCTACTACGACATGGTCCTCGTAATTGAGTTCCAGATGGCTGAAGGCAAGGTCACAAAATTCCCGTACGCTATGGGTCATCCCTGAACAAATAACATAGTCATCTGGCTCTTCTTGTTGAAGCATCTTCCACATCGCTTCAACATAGTCGCCGGCAAAACCCCAATCCCTTTTTGCGTCAAGATTACCCAAGGAGAGCTTTTCTTCAAGGCCCAACTTAATTGATGCAGCACCGTAACTTATTTTTCGAGTAACAAACTCAAGGCCACGTCTTGGACTTTCATGATTGAAAAGTATGCCACTAGAAGCATGGAGATTATAGCTTTCGCGGTAATTGACAGTTATCCAATGGCCATATACTTTCGCAACGCCGTAGGGGCTCCGTGGGTAGAACGGAGTGGATTCTGTTTGAGGCACTTCTGCTACTTTGCCAAACATCTCACTAGAACTTGCTTGATAAAATCGAATCTGAGGGTTTACGATACGAATCGCGTCGAGCATTCGAGTGACACTTAAAGCTGTTGTTTCTCCCGTAAGTACTGGTTGTCCAAATGAAGTCTGGACAAAGGATTGCGCAGCGAGATTGTAGATCTCATCCGGTTCGTGAATTTTTATAGCATCAATAAGTGAAACCTGATCAAGTAAATCACCATTTACGAATTCTATTGACCCCTGTATGTGGGCAATTCTTTCATAATTTACTGTGCTGCTTCTCCTGACCATTCCTACCACATCGTAACCCTTCTGAAGAAGCGCTTCAGCAAGATAAGATCCATCCTGACCAGTTATTCCTGTAATTAGTGCTTTAGGCAAAAGATCTCCTTATAGTTCTTGAGTCATTAGAGTTCTTGTGAACTCGATGGTGTCTTCGATAGTTCTGTCAAATCCTATACGGGGTTCCCAGCCAGTTTGCTTGTGTAGTTTAGAGTAATCTCCAATTAGCACGGGAGTATCTGATGGCCTTTGAAGCTTGGTGTCTAATTTGAGCTCAAGTTCAGAATTAATTTTACTCAAAAGCGTAGTCGCTAATTCTGAAATCTTTCTCCCGATTCCGGAACATACGTTATAGACATTGCCCCCCTCCCCCTTAGTAAGAATTAACCTGTACGCTCGTACAACATCTCGAACATCCGTGAAGTCTCGAATTGTTGCGAGATTCCCAACTAGAATCTCTGACTGTTCGAGTTGCTGAGCTAGCAGCATGCGTTTAGTCAATGCAGCAACTACAAAATTTTCTTTTTGCCCTGGACCGAAATGGTTGAAAGATCTCGCACGCATAATTTGCAAACCCTGAGAATTCATCTGCTTGCATAGAACCTCTGCAGCAGATTTACTTGCTGCGTATGGGTTGGATGGGTTGATTGCGTGCCTTTCAGTTATTGGCAGCTCAGATTCCTCTACCGAACCGTATACCTCTGCGCTAGATATACAAATTACTCTTTTAACGTTGGATAGTTGGCATGCACGAAGTACGTTCAGTGTGCCTTCAGCATTAACCCGAAAAGTCATGAGTGGATCTTCCCAAGAGGCCCTGACATCTGCTTGTCCAGCAAGGTGGTAAACGTGGTCAGGTTGAACTTTTGCTATTAAGCCCGTTGTGCCAACAGGGTCTAGCAAATCTGGTCCCCCTAGAGATAAATCAGAGCAGAAAACCTCATCTCCCTCTTTAGAAAGATGCTCGGCTAAATGTTGACCGACAAATCCTTCAGATCCTGTTATTAGAGCTTTCATCATTTCCCTCACTAATTACTTATCAATTGTACTGTTGAGAAGAAAGTGTCACTAACGAAGAGCTATAAAGGTTAGTTATTTATCTTGCAGATACTCGTTGGGGTACATGAGAATTGGGGAATTCGGGATTATTCTTCGCCACAGTGGAAGATTTGAATAAAAATGATGAAAGTGAGTCTGCTGAGGAAGTCTTTTCGTTCCCTCCTGTCCGAATTGCTGTAGTAGCGCATAAAGAGAATGACTGGTTTCAGGAATCAGTAGCTTCTTTCGCAAACCTAAATTATTCGGATAAACAGCTAACTGTTCTTGCTACAGGGCCAACGGAGTGGGTGGAGCCTATAGTAAGCCAATACTTTCCTGATGCAGACATACTCGAAGTAGACCCTGAAGCTGGCCTTGGAGCAAATTTCAATGCGGTGTTAAATAATTCTGATGAGCCCGCATTCTATTTGTTCTGTCACCATGACGTCGCTCTAGCTCCTGATGCTTTGCGACTCATGGTCGAGGAGTCTTACCGTTCAAATGCTGCGGTAGTGGGACCTAAAGTAGTGAATTGGGAGCGCCCGAATGAGCTCCTAGATGTTGGGAAAGGTATGAACAGATTCGCAGCAACAGTTCAGAGGGTTGATGCGGGGGAAATTGATCAAGAACAATTTGATTCTGTTGAGCAAGTATTCGCTATATCTAATACAGCATTTCTAGTTAGGGCAGATCTCTTTCAAGCTCTTGGTGGCTTTGATGAGGCAATGGGAATGTTCGGTGAAGATCTTGATTTCTGCTGGAGAGCTCAAATCGCAGGTGGAAAGATCATGGTAGTACCCGGAGCAGTAGCACGCCATAGAGATGAGCGTGGCGAGTACCAAGCGAACCCAAAGAGAAGAAGATTGATGGAGCGACATCGGCTTAGATCAATCCTCAGTAACTATGGCAAAATGAAAGTTCTACCTATGCTTCTTTTGAACCTTTTGGTCTCAACATCAAAAGGAATATTCGGCTTGCTTCGAGGTCGTCTTTCTAATCTGCTTGTACTCGCTGATTCTTTTATTTGGAACCTACTGAACGCAAAATCTTTGATTCAAAAGCGAAGAAGAATTAGTGAATTAAGGCGAGTAAAGGATTCAGAACTTGATGCGTTAAAGATAAGTTCATCGCACGCTCAAAGATTTTTTCCATCTCTGGATGCTGACGTGGACGCCAAACGAGGATCAAACGGTCGGTTATATGCATGGATCAATGAGCTTCGAAACGGCCCATCCAAGGTTTCTATAACGTTTTCTCTTCTTTCTATTACCTTGTTTCTCTTTGGGAGTAGGCACCTACTAACTCGAAAAGTTCCTGCAGTCGGTGAGCTCGTTCCTTTTGATAGTGGGCCAAGGGAAATTTTTGAACTCTGGGCATCAGGTTATTGGGCAAGCGGACTTGGATACGAGGGAGCAATGCCAAATGCTATGAGCATTATAGGTTTTCTAGGAATCATCTTTTTCGGCTTTATGGGATTACTCAGAACTGTGCTTACTCTGGGGATGATCCCGATAGGAGTATTGGGTATCTGGTTTTTGCTGAAACCATTTGGATCGCCATACATCAAAGTTTCAGGAGCGTTGATATATTTGGTGAGTCCCGTTTCCTATTATGCGCTAAGTGTAGGCAACTGGGATGCGCTCATCCTCTATGGCTCTTTACCTTGGGCCCTTACAATGATTGGTCGTGCAGGAAAATCCTCGCCTTTCGGTGAGTCTGGCGGAAAAATCGGTTTCAATGCTATCGGTTCGGATTTCTTTAGAGAGGCCTTAACCTTAGGCATTTTGATAGGTGTTATTGTTTCTCTTTCCCCGGTATCGGTCTTGTCTATTCTTGCTGTTGCGATATTAGTCCTTGCCGGCTCGCTGATTGCCGGGACAGCTATCAAGGTTGGTCGCTTTGTAATGGTAATTTCTGCTAGTTGCTTTATTGCTTTGGCGCTAAATCTTCCATGGTTGCTTGATGGGTTTATTTATAACCCGTCTTTGGAAACTATCTTAGGTAATCGGACTTCAAATTCGGAAGCGATTAGCGTCGCGAAAGCATTGACTTTGAGCCCTGATCTAGCTGGTAATTCAATTTTGGGATGGGGATTTCCGTCTGTTGCTGTCGTCCCACTTCTGATTGCTAGAGGAGAGAGATGGGGGTGGGCAGTGCGCGGATGGACCTTTTATCTGGCCGGAGTTGGACTGGTATGGATTGAGACGATGGGATACCTTTCATTTTCTCTTCCGCAGGCAGAGATCCTACTGATCCCTGGATCGCTGGGTCTTGCTATTGCAGGCGCAATGGGGGCTGGAGCGCTTCAACGCGACCTTCAGACATTTACGTTTGGTTGGAGGCAAATGGTTCCCGTTACGGCAATAGTGGCAATTACTATGACAATCTTACCATTTCTTGGATTGACGTTTTCTGGGGATTGGGGAATGCCGGACGATGAACTGAATGATGTCCTCGTATATGAGGATGACGCTAATAGTAAGGTGCTATGGATTAGCGACAGTGATCTTCTGCCTGAGCCCGGCGAGAAATTCACCGATGAGCTATCAATTATTGTGACGACTGATTTAACATCTTCCTTTGAAAATCGTTGGCAACCGCCCAAGACTAATGTTGATGGTCTATTGAAAGAGTCTTTGGATTTAGCCAGAGATAATGGAACATCAAATCTAGGAATTTTATTAGCGCAATTTGGAATAACAGATATTATCCTTCTCGAACGCTTGGTGCCCCTCCCTTCCACTAGCCCAAGCTTTCAGATAGAGGAACGATTTAAACTTTCCCTATCACGTCAATTAGACCTATTAAAGATAAATATTGCTCCCGGGATTACTCGCTACCAGAATTTGTCCTCGGTGGGCTTTGGAGCGATAGTGACTGAGGGAAGTACTGTAATGCGTGAAGTATCAAACTATGCTTCAGCTTCGGGGAGTCCGTTTATTGAGGGCTTGCAACCGGTCAGCGTTGACAGGAGGCATTATCAAGGAACCATTGCGACCGATCAAGAGGTATTTGTATCCTTTCCTTTCTCGAAGCAATGGAAACTTGAAGTTAACAATATCGCTATTGAACCAGAAATCGCTCTTGATTGGGCAACTGGATTTTCTCCGAATAGCGATGGAACAATAGATCTGAGATACAGCACCAGCGGCACTCAAAAAGCTGCAGTTGCTCTCCAGATTATTCTCTGGTTTTTAGCAATTGTAGCGTTTGCTCGAACTTTGTCTGATGTGAAAGTAGATGGAAGATGAAAGTTACGCGCTGGCCAGCAATATTTGTATTCACGTTACTTATAAGTGCTTCGTTGATCATTCAGCCGAATAATGAGGTTGCTTCAAATACAGTGCTTCAGAAAAATCAACCGTCTCTAGTGGGGGATCTCAAGAACCTCTCTTCAACCTGGTACTGCGTGGCCGGAAGTGTTGGAGGTGCTGGTTTAGCAAATCACGAAGTTCTTATCGGTAATCCTTCTGACGTAAAATCCTCTGTTCTTATTTCTATAGTTTCTGTCCTTGCTCCCAACCAGCAAGATTTGAACGGTGAATCAGAAGGCACTTTGTTAGACGTGCTCCAACTCCCTGTCGTGCAGAAGGAGTTCCCTGTACCCCCAAGAGCTGTGACTTCAGTCAAATTGTCAGAAATCGCAGGTGTAACAGGCGAGTACGCCTCGGCCTTAATTCAATCAAATTTGGGGAACCTAATAGTTGAACATCGACTGACAGGTCCCTTGGGTTCTGCACAATCAGCGTGTGCGTCAACTACATCCCCTGAATGGAACTTCGCTGCTGGGACAACGAGGTTAGGAACGCGCGAAATGATCTTTCTCTTTAACCCTTATCCTGATAGTGCGGTGTTAGACATTACATTTTCGGCAGACGGTCGGACTCGTCGACCTGATTCTTTTAACGGATTAGTAGTGCCCCCTCAATCGTTACTGCCTATTGATGTAACATCTGTGGTTACATTAGCTGAAACTATCAGCACTCAAATAATTGCTCGAACAGGACGAATTGTCGCAGAACGCCTTGTTATGTTCGGCGATGAAATAGCTCCAAAGGGCTTAGATGCTGAAATTGGATCGCCAAGTTTAAATGATCTTTGGATGTTCCCAGGAGGCATGGAGTCAGAGGCTCTAGTTTCACTCACGGTATTCAACCCGTCAGAGACGGAAGTAGCTGATGTGGATGTTGAAATTATTCCTGACGTATCTGATGTCGGTTATATTGAACCAATATCTGTATCTGTGCCAGCTGCCAGTTCAAGAGTAGTCAATTTTGTATTAGATCAGAAAGGGGGAGACCCATCCCTGATAGATGCATCAACTCGAATTGCGAAGGGTGTCCCTTACTGGGTTGTCGTTCGCAGTACCAACGGTGTGCCTATCGCCTCCGAGAGGGTCTTGATAGCTTCTTCCGAAGGGAATTTAAGCTCTGGATATAGCCCAGGAGTCAGTGTTTCAGGGGAAGAGCACTACCTTATTTTACAAGAGCCCTCAGGGAAAGTAGCGATTGCTAATCCAGCTTCTGATCGCCTAACCCTGCTTCAAATAGAGGCTCTCTCAGATGGTGATATCTTCTCATCGCAAGTAATAGAGGTCTCGGCAAAATCAAGGAAAATTATTAATCTGCAACAATTAGGCGTGCCGCAGAATTCTGTTTTGAGAATAATATCGACTGAGCCAGTTGGTATCGAAAGGTTCATAGGAACTGAGAACTCGGGGGATTGGGGAAACGTATCGCCGGCTGCATCGAACGTTTCAGGTTTATATGTCTCGCCGCCAGAATTTGACTAGTTAATCACGACGCTCTGTCCGCTCTCAGGTGGTACGATACCCAGATTCATTAATGCTTCAGATATTGCGATGGACGGCGGGACACCGGCAAAGGACCATTGAACAATTCCTTGTCGGTCAGCCAAGAGCAAGATCGGAACGGCATCAATTTTGTACCTAACGTGCAGTGACTTATTCGTAGCGTAATCAATATTTTGAACCACAACATTCGGAAAAGATATCTTAGAAACCTCATTCAGAACTACATCACAAGCGTCACAGGTGTCGGAAGTAAACAAAACGAAAATCCAGTCAATGCTAGGCTCATTGAAGTCCGACCGGTCCAGCTGATAGGGAAGTATTGATTTAGGTACAGATGGACTGTCTGGCATCCTTCGATTGGCTAACGCTGAAATAATAAATGCAGTTAACCCAATTACTAGTATGAGGATGATAGTAAGTATCATTCCCTATTCAACTAAAAGCTTTCAGGTTTGCTGAATTTTTGCAGAGCAGGCACATCGGCATTTGGTTCGGCAGATGTTATATCATTGAGATTTTCTTGAGGTTCTTTTGAAATTCCCAAAAGCTCATGCACATCGTTACTGTCTAAGGTTTCCTTGACGAGTAATGATTGGGCAAGAGCATCTAATCCTTCACGATTCTCAATTAGCAGATCCTGACACCGCTTCTCAGCTTCTCTAAGGATTGATTCAATTTCTTCGTCAATAAGATTAGCCATGTCATCAGAATAATCTCTCCCACGGCCCATATCTTCTCCGAGGAATACTTGTTCTTGTGATCTCCAAGCCATAGGACCAATCCGTTCACTCATTCCCCACTCACGAACCATCTTTCGTGCCATATCGGTTGCCCGAGCTAGATCGTCAGCAGCTCCGCTTGATACCTCGCCAAAGATGATGTGCTCAGCTACACGACCGCCGAGCATCTTTACTAATTCATCCTTCACGTAGCTTTTCTGGAGAAGGTATCTATCTTCTTCAGGCAAAGTCATAGTGACTCCTAAGGCCATGCCTCTAGGTATTATCGATACTTT
>DBHP01000021.1:0-1397 GCA_002295705.1 Candidatus Neomicrothrix sp. UBA825
GTCGCTTTCCATCGGAGACCGTCATGAGCAACTGACGGAAATATCAGGTCACTTCCTATTGCAACTATTAAGTCATTTAAGAGTTTGTGCATCCATTGCATTGAGGGACTCCACCTCTGGTTTGGATGTTTTTTTGAGAAGAGATAATAGATATCAGTTGGCTTTACCTCTAAAGCACTAATTGACTGCTGATTTATTATTGGATTATCTATAGTGCAAGTCGTGAGATTGGCATCACGCGTGGCCCAACGATTGCCCAAAAATGTTCCTGCTAGCCGTCTGAGCTCTACACCGTTGGTTGGGCCGTTATTGTTCCAACCCCAAAAGAAAGTTCCGTCTTGGGTATGAGTAATATGAAGTGACGATGGGGTTTTGTTCCAGTCGATTACAACTCACCCTTTGTCCAATTCAAACGCTTTATGCAAAATATTCGTAGCCTTTTCGATATCTGCTTTATTCACTACACAAGAAACTCGGATCGCAGATGTAGAGATCATATGGATATTTATACTCTCAGATGAAAGAGTTTCAAAGATTGTGGCTGCGACTCCAGGATTGCTTGCCATTCCTGCTCCGATAACTGATACGCGGCCTATTGAATCATCTGTGCTGACTTCTCCTGCCCCAATTTCTGAAGCTACGGACGTCATAATTTCTTTACCGATTTCCATTTGTTCAGTAGGTAGTGTGAAGGAAATATCTGTTACTCCTTCGTCTGAGGTGTTTTGTACAATCATGTCTACATTTACGTCGCTATCAGCGAGTGGTCTGAAGATGGCTGCGGCTACTCCGGGATTATCTGGTACCCCCGACACCGTTACTTTTGATTGAGATGAATCGGGAACAACTGCCGAAATAATAGGTTTTTCCATTGAATTTTCCTCCTTTGTGACCCAGGTTCCTGGTTCCCAGGTGAATGCTGAGCGAACGTGTAATTTAACTCCATATGAACGAGCGACTTCAACTGATCTCATAGCTGGTTTTGGGCATCCTACTGCTGTCATTTCGAGTAATTCATCAAAGCTTATGGATGGCATTTTTTTTGCTTGTTCACAGACTCTTGGATCTGTTGTGAAGACTCCTGACACATCAGTATATAACTCACACGCATCAGCATTAAGAGCGTGAGCTAACGCAACTGCAGTTGTGTCTGATCCTCCCCTTCCGAGGAAAGTTACATTGTTGTCTGTTGAGACGCCTTGGGATCCTGCAACAACGGCTACTCGTCCTGCGTCTATAGCTTCTTGGACACGTTGAGGGTCTATTGTAAGTATTTTTGCATTCTGATGATTTGTATCCGTTAAAAATCCTGCTTGGCTGCCTGTGAATGAGTCAGCTGGTACTCCCATATCATGAAGGGCCATGCACATCAGGGCTATTGCTTTTCGTTCACCTGC
>DBHP01000021.1:1771-2412 GCA_002295705.1 Candidatus Neomicrothrix sp. UBA825
AGGCGAAGCAGGTGATCTGTTTCTTTCCCCATGGCGCTTACGACAAGTACAACTGAATGGCCATGATCTTTAGTTCTTTTTACATGATCGGCTACTTCTCTCATCCGATCTGCATCGGCTACAGAGGTGCCGCCAAATTTTTGAATAATTAAACTCACGTGATTAAACGGTACTCGCTATGTCTAGATTTAGCGTGTTATTTTCGGTTACAAATTTTTATCTCTTGATCTTTTCATTCTTGCTATACCTGACACATATGAGGGAGATTTCTTTGATTTTCCTAAACGAAAGCGATCGCATCGGATTACTGACCATTCATTTTCCCAAAAGGTGCCACTGATATCATATTTCGCTGACCCGTTGTACCCGTTCGGCACTTTTGTGCGTTCGCAGAAGTAAAGCTTTGAGTCGGGGGTCAGGTGGCGTTTCAGTTCTAAAAGAAATTGAGAAAGGTCAGATTCTGAAGCTAGGTTTCCGATTGAAAGAATTGCATCAAACTTGGAGTTAGTTGGGACGTTGGGCCATTCTATTAATTTTGTTACCGCTGGAGGTATTTGCGTTGGAAGATTTTCTTTTGGGAAAAGCAGTAGAGAATTCCCATGAAGGTCTGAAACTAGACCTTCTACGATCTTTTGGTACTC
>DBHP01000021.1:2831-6529 GCA_002295705.1 Candidatus Neomicrothrix sp. UBA825
ACGTGGGTTAGATTTATCAGCCCACCATCGTCCGCTGAATCTCCACTTGTATGAGATAGGTGGATTTTCGTTCTTTGGCCATAGTTGTTTAAAAGCTTTGAGAATTGCTTCTCTCTCGTCCTCGTTTGGTTCAGGCGTAATTTTTATGTATTGCGGTTCTTCAGTCATTGATCTATAGAGGGATCACGCCATGCTTACGTTGCGGTAAGTCTTCGCGTTTTGATTTCAGTACAGAGAATCCTGCGATTACTTTTTTTCGTGTTTCTGCTGGATCGATTACATCATCAATGTAACCACGTTCTGCTGCAATATATGGGTTAGCGAACCGTTCAGTGTAGTCATCTACTAGCTCAGTTTTTTTAGCTTCAGGATCTGCGGCTGATTGAAGTTCTCTTCTATGAAGAATTTCTACTGCTCCTTGGGGGCCCATTACTGCTAATTCAGCTGTTGGCCATGCGAAGGATAGATCGGATCCTACTGACTTTGAGTCCATGACAACATATGCCCCTCCATAAGCTTTTCGTGTAATGACCTGAATGCGAGGAACTGTTGCTTCACAGTACGCGTACAAGAGCTTTGCCCCGTGTCGAATGATTCCTCCGTATTCCTGATCTACTCCAGGAAGGAATCCAGGCACATCAACGAGTGTTAGTAAGGGGATATTAAATGCATCGCATGTGCGGACAAAGCGTGCGGCTTTTGATGATGATTCAATATCTAATACTCCTGCAAGTACAAGTGGTTGATTTCCGACTATTCCTATGACGTTGCCATCAAGATGCGCAAACCCGCATACGATGCTTTGAGCCCATAAGGGGAAGTACTCCATAAACTCTCCATCATCAACTATTGACTCTATTATTTCTCGCATGTCATAAGGAAGATTTGGGCTGTCTGGCATCATGTCCGCGAGTTCAGGACAAAGGCGTTCTGGATCATCTGTTGCTTCGATTGGTGGAGGATCCTCCATGTTGTTACTTGGAAGGAACGTAAGAAGGGTTTTAACTGCGTCAAGTACTTCTTCTTCGCTATTGCTTACAAATGTTGCTACTCCAGATTTGCTAGCGTGACTTGTTGCTCCACCGAGTTCTTCTAGTGTGACCTCTTCACCGGTTACTGTTTTGACAACATCAGGACCGGTAATGAACATGTGTGATTTTTCTCTTACCATGAAAATAAAATCAGTCATGGCTGGGCTGTAGACTGCGCCTCCTGCGCACGGACCCAGCACTACGCTAATTTGTGGGATTACTCCTGAGGATTGAACGTTTCGATGGAATATTCCTCCATAGCTATCTAGGCTTACGACCCCTTCTTGGATTCGGGCGCCAGCTCCATCGTTGAGTCCTATCATTGGGGCTCCTGTTGATAAAGCTAGATCCATCACTTTGTGAATCTTTTCAGCGAATACTTCTCCTAGCGCACCGCCCATGACTGTGAAATCTTGGCTGAAGACAAATACTTTACGCCCGTCAACTGTTCCCCATCCAGTAACTACGCCGTCGGTGTATGGTCGTGTTTCTAAACCAGCTTCATGTGCTCGGTGACGAGCTAGCATGTCTAATTCGTGAAACGAGCCCTCGTCTAATAGGTAGTCAATTCTTTCACGAGCAAGGAGTTTTCCCTTTTCATGTTGCCGTTCAATTGCTCGTTCAGGGCCAGCATGAAGTGCTTCTGATTTTCTCTTTTGGAGTTCTTCTATTTTGTCTTGCATCGTGTAATCAGCCATTGCTGTGTAAGCGTAATACGCGTATGGCTACAATCCGATGACTTAACCTATAGTTATTTGAAAAAAATTCGGATTTCTTATTGTTATACGCTAGAAAATAGGGTTTTTGTGTTCGAAATAGATTGAAAAAAGTTGTTGAAGTACTGTTTTTTTCAATGCCTGTATCAGCTATTACTTCTGAAATGCTTCGTAGCAAGGAACATCTATTGGACCCCTATCCTTTGTGGGAACGTATGCGGCACGATAATCCTGTTTTCTTTGATGAAATAACGAAGACTTGGGTCTTGACTCGATACACAGACTGTGTCGAAGCTTTCGCGAATTATAAAGACTTTTCTAATCGACTCTATCGAGATACGTTAGGTGTTGTTTTTGGCCCGACCATGCTTGATAAAGATGGATCTGAGCATGTTATGCACCGGAAAATAGTTGCTCCGGAGTTCGTAGGAAAACGCTTTGAGCCTTACTACAAAGCAATTGATCGAAACGCGTTGGACCTCATACGGAAATTTCCGGAAGAACCAGTTGTTGATCTTGTTGATGCTTTCACGACCAGACTGCCAGTTAATGTGATTGTTGACATGCTTGGGATGGATCAAAGCGACCATGACCGCTTTCATGAGTGGTATACGACGATGATGGCTGGTTTAGCTCGGTTTAGCTCTGAAAAACAAAAGCTAGGGGTTCTGGCCCATGAGCAGTTAGCTGAATATGTAGAACCAATTATTGAAGACCGAAGATCGTGCCCGATGGAGGATCTTATTTCGAAGATCGTTCATGCAGAGGCATCCGGTCAGCGCTTAACACTTACCGAGATTCAGGCTTTTATTTCCTTGTTATTAGTTGCTGGTGGAGAGACGACTGATAAGGGTATAGCGAATATGTGGACTCAGTTGCTTTTACACCCTGAGCAACTTAATGCCGTGCTAGAGGATCATGAATTATTTGATTTCGCTTTTTCGGAAATGATGCGTCATTCGCCTCCTGTGTTGGGGCAGTTACGTTACAGCATTAATGAAGTGACATTCAGCGGAATTACTATTCCTGCGAATCAAACAGTTTACATTCAACTCGCATCCGCTAATAATGATGAAACTATTTTTAAGGACCCCAGAGATTTCAATATTGAAAGAGATGATTTGCATCTAAGAAAGGAACGAAAGAGCGGTCATCATGGAACTGAAGGGCGCTACGGGCATTTAGGTTTCGGTTTAGGAAAACACTTTTGCCTTGGTTATGAAATGGCACGACTTGAGGCTGTAATTGGTTCATCTCATTTAAGTAATTTTATGAAAAATCCGAGACTTGCAGAAGGGGCTGACACGACATTTATAACTAAAAATGCGACACGATCTCCTCTAAAAGTTCTCATTGAATATGAGCGACCATAAACTAAAAGTGGAATGTGTGGTGATTGAGTGAAGTTTGGAGTTATTGGAGCTGGGGTTACAGGATTAGCGGCTGCCCTTGAACTTTCTAAAGCTGACCATGATGTAACTATCATTGAACGTGATCAGACACCTATGCCGAAGACCCATGATGAGGCATTTAACTGGGATCGAAGAGGAGCTCCGCAAGTGCGACACTCTCATGCTCTTCTTGGACGTTTACATAATATTCTTCGAGACAACCACCCTGAGGTTCTGAAATCACTACTTGATACTGGAGTTACCGAGATCAATTTGGTTGACCACATGCCGGAAACTCTTGATGATCAGCAAGTATTAGATGATGATATTAATCTCCGTATGCTCGCAGCCCGGCGGACAACATTTGAGTGGGTGCTACGAAATTCGGTTATGGATAACCCTAATGTGGAGATACGAACTGGACTGGGTGTTACTGGGGTAAAGAAAAACGAAGCTGCAATTCCGAAAGTTACCGGACTTTATTATGACGGTGGTTTAGATGAAGATTTTGATTGCATCATTGCGGCGAATGGCAGACGATCAAACGCTCCAGAGTGGCT
>DBHP01000088.1 GCA_002295705.1 Candidatus Neomicrothrix sp. UBA825
GTGAGAGAACCATCATTCCATTGCGTAGCAAAGATTTTTCCACCGGGAATTCTTCTGATGTCGGAAATTTGGTTAGTTGACCTGGTTAAATGCCAACTATCAAAACAGATGCCACCGTTTTCTCTATCTGCCCTCTCTATTATTTCTACTCCAACACTGAAATTATCTATGTTGGTCATCTCCGGAACAGGTTCAAGCCCAACAAGAAGACCGTATTCGGATGCACGGTCACAAAGGCTCCCAAACCCTTTCGCAGCTTCCTCAATCGATCCCGTGTAGTCGCCAATAACTTGAACATAGCGACATTGAAATCGTTTCGTGATTTCCCAAACCATGCTTTCTTGCATTAAGCACTTTTCAGAAGGGGATGATGGAGATGCCCAGCCTCGTAAAGTCTCTATATTCGCTAAAGCCATGTTGCATCCATCTAAAGCATGTTCAAGTTGATCAATTTGTTCCGGATCTTTTGATAGTTGCACCCAAGCTCCCAAATGCATTCCTACTGCGCTAAAGCCAGCTCCGCTAGCGGCTTTAACTCTCGCAGTCATTGAGTCCTCTGGGCTCCTGCAGAAGAAATCCCAAACGAAATCCTCAGGTCCCAATTCTTTAGCATCCCTAATTGTCATAAAGTTAAGATTTTCTTCAGTGATGTCATATGGTCATCGTTTAAAATCCGCTACTCGGAGAGCACTTCAGCTCTGTTCAACTAGATTTAGGGAGTTCTCTACAAACATTTGGATATCAGCTTCAATATTCTTTCTGAAAGGTCCCCGCACTTTGAAGCCTGCTGAGGCGACCACGTTTGCAGAGCGGTCATGGGCCCACTCAATTAGGCCACTTAATGATTTCTCAGGACTTATCTCATAGGTTACAAAGAGGGCTACATCTTTGTGAGCGATGTCGCGTAGCGTGTTCAATTTCCCTATTTGACCAGGCCGTGCTCCCAATCCGAAAAGCCCATCAGTCCAGGTTCCTATAACTATTAGGTCTGCGCCGAGTACAAATTGAGCGTCATAGTTAGTGATAGGGAAAACCCCAACTAAGGAACCTTTGCCTTGGAAATTTGCTCCCAAACTTTCAGCTAATTTCTTTGTGCCTCCGCGTAGTGATTGATACAGGATCGCTATTCTCAAAAATTTCTCCAATCGTTGAAACAGACAATATCACTTAGTTGAGCATTGCACTAACACGGGTTAGTTCGCATAAGGCTATCTAATTTGCAAAAGTAGAATCTAATCTACTCTCTACTGAGCTTCCGCTCGGAGGTTCTTGAGACATAAGGCGGCTAAGCCAAGAAATTGAAACGTACCCATTTGCGACTGCGCCAACATCATTATCTATGGAAGAGGGGGTTATACGCTCACCCCATTTCAGATTTAAGTGATAAGCACCTTCGTGCCCTATTTTCGGCTCAATATCCACTTGTGTCATTTGACGTATAAGGTCCGTTCCAACGGTAGTTTGTGCCCACCCCTTCATCTCTGAAACATCCATATTTGGCACATTAATATTCAATACAGATGCCTCCGTGGGAAGATTTGTGCAAATTTCCTTTACCGCTATGGCTGCAATTTCAGCGGCGCTATCCCATTTTTGATTTCGTAGCATTTCTTCGATCCCTTGCCCCATGTAGCCACCCTCATCTACAGCTTGGCTAACAGCAACTCCAGTGATTCCTCCATTTCGTGCGGTAAGGCAAGCACCGATCGTTCCAGAGTGGTAAACAGAGCGTCCTACATTAGCGCCGGGGTTTATTCCTGAAACTACAAGATCAAATGGACCTCCGAATGCTCCCAGTCTTGCGAACATAACACAAAGAGCAGGTGGACCAGTTATTGCCCATGCTTCGTCTATTCCTTCAACGAATGCTTTATGTAGTTCAGGTTTAATTAAGTGCAATGCCCCGAAGCTAGATGAGGCACCCGAATATTCAGTATCAGGAGCTCCAATAACAACTTCGCCAAACGGAAGCATGGATCTGGCAAGGATATGGAGGCCTATGGAGTCAATTCCATCATCATTTGTTACGAAAATTCTCATACGTTGACCTTAGACGTTTTGATCACTCCTTTATGTGAATGAAAGACGAATGATAATTTAAAGGTCAGTTAATAAATAAAGATGCGAAAGCACGATACGAACTGCCCTATTCTGTACCTATGCACCGCAGCTCAATAGATATAGACCGGAATGAGCTTTCATTTCGGTATACAAAATCTGGTGGTCCAGGCGGGCAACATTCAAATAAAGTCAACACTCGGGTTGAGTTAACATGGAGTATCACCGACACTGTTTCGTTCACTGAAATGGAGAAGGAATTACTTGTTCAGCGACTTGGTCCCAAAGTAAGAATAGTGGTCTCAAAATACCGTTCTCAAAAGCGTAATAAGGACTTAGCGCTAGAGAAATTGAGATCACTTGTGGAGAGAAATCTCAAAACGGAACCGAAGAGAGTTCCGTCAAAGCCAAGCGCATCAAAGAAGAAGAAGCGTGTGGATGACAAAAGAAAACGTGGGAAGCTAAAACGTCAGCGTCGTGGTGATGATTATTTTGACTGATTTATAAAAGCAGATTTCTTTACAAGACTAGTCCAAAGGTTATTTGCTATATATTTATAAGCTTCGTCGTTGGGGTGAAACCGATCCTCGGCCCACATACCCTCTCCAGTAGGCCAATCCCAAGCGTTGAAAAGATGGATCCCCCTGATAGGCGCAAGATGGTTAATAGCTGATGAAACCATTGCGCGTTTACCTTTCCTAGCTCCTGAAACTTTACTTAAGTAGCTCTCAGGAGGTAGAGAATTAACCGTGCGCTTTGCATCGTTCAGAATGCTATCTTTATCTCTTCTCCACATAAGATCATTGCTCCCAATGATTGTGGTGACAAGCGAGGGTTGAAGTTGGTAATCTTCAATAATTGGGAGTTGCATTTCAACAACATCAAGGAAACGTCCACCACTCATTGATAAGTTAATCAATCTCCAATCTTTTCCTGTTCTCGTCCTCAAACGCTCAAGAACAATATGCACATAGCTAGTTTGAGGTTTTGAAGAACCTATACCTTGAGTGACTGAGTCTCCTAAGGCAATCCATAGTGGTCCATCTCCGGACAAATTCGCTTTATTCCATTGATCCCAATAGACCGCTCTTGGTTCCACAGTGGCATTAATTGAAGCAACGCCAGTTGAGAAACGACCCGCAATACTTGAAAGGTCAATACTTCTCTTCTCTCTTCGCAAATGGGGGAGTTGCATAATGTCGTCAGTGTAGGCTACTGCGTGATACCAAATCTCTCTAAACCCCAACCCCTGATTGCATTCCCTCTCATTAGCTTGTAAATCTCTTTATCATCGAGACCTGCTTTTGTAACAATTGAGGTAGCAACGTCTTTCGTGTGAGGGAAAGTAGAGTCAGCGTGAGGATAATCAACCTCGAAACAGATCTGGTCCATTCCAATTAAATCTCTGTTAAGTAATCCAACTTCATCATCAAAAATGCACCCATAGATATGGTCGGCTATGTACGAGGATGGGCGATTAGGTAGCATGACTCCAAAATCGGAGGAATTATCTCGTTCTTCCCATAGTTTATCCATCCGTTCAATAACATAGGGCATCCAACCAACCTGCCCCTCGGCGTAAGCAATCCTCAGGTCAGGAAACCTGTCAAAGACCCCGGAAAGAATGTAGTCGCAAAATGATCCCATAGCATTTGAAAACGTTATTGTTGAACTTACAGCAAAGGGGGCGTCTGGGGATGTAGCAGGCATCTTTGAACTAGACCCTATATGCATATTTAAGATGGTCTGGGTATCTGCGCACGCTTGGAAAACAGGATCCCAATGATTATCAGCAGAATGAATTGATGGTAATCCAAGAGGGTGTGGGTTTTCCGTGAAGGCTATAGCATGGCTTCCTTTATCAGCGCATCTCCGTATTTCTTCAGCAGCGAGTAACGGATCCCAAAGAGGGACTATTGTCATCGGGATTAGTCGACCTTTACCGTCTCCAGCGCACCATTCGTCGATCATCCAATCGTTATAGGCTTTGACACATAACAAAGCAAGTTCTTTATCTTGCCGTTCCAAGAAAGCTTGGCCACAGAACCTAGGGAGCACGTTAGGAAAATTTACAGATGCTTCTACATGGTTTGCGTCCATATCTTCCAGTCGTTCCTTCTGTTTCCAGCAACCTGGACGAATCTGATCAAATGTAACCGGTGTTACATCAAGACTGTCAAACCCCACAGCGGCCGAGAGTTTTGGAAACGGGTAGACCAGATCATCATAGATCCACCAATCACATTCTTCTCCATCCTTCACACCCTTTTCGTATGAGAAGATGCCGCCTTCAAAATTGAAAATTGCTCGGTCTCTCTCGACTCTGGGTCCCTTGTCTTTGTATTTCGATGGAAGTCTTTCAACCCAAAGATCGGGAGGTTCAACAACATGATCGTCAACAGATATAATTTTAGGAATTTCAAGCATTTTTTCTCCTATTAACAGGTTAGCGAATAAATCAGAATCAGAAAATTTAAGGGCTATTCAGTATCTTCAGAAGTTTGAACTGTGGTTGTTAGATCTCTGATTAGCGTTTCTAGCTCGGTGATGCTCACAACGTCATCTAGACGAAGTCGGATTGCAGCTAATTCTCTTGTCAGGAATTCACTATCTGAGAGAATGCGGCTGTTGACTTCTCTGTCTCTTTCCGCAAGTGCACGGTCGCGCGCGTCTTGTCTGTGCTGAGCCAGAAGAATGAGTGGCGCCGCGTAGGCGGCTTCAATACTGAATAGGAGGTTAAGAAGTATGAAAGGATATTCGTCCCATAGTCCTTTGGAGCCTGCTACTGCATTAAGAGCAATCCATGCGATAACAACAAGTGTTTGGATGATGAGGAATTTCCCCCCACCCATTCCTCTCGCAATGGCTTCTGACCATCGGCCAACGGTGTCTCGATCAGAACCTGTGCCCAGAGATCGGCTAACTTTCCCAGGAATTGTAACTGCGTCATCTCTTATTTTCATTAGTCCGCTCCTTCGGTCAGGCGGATGATCACATCATCAACTGTGACTACTCCAACTAATCGATGCATTGCATCAACAACAGCGACAGCCAGTAAGTCATATCGGGCTAGGATTTCAGCTACCTCTTTTTCTGATGCTTCTGGGCTCAATATCGGTACATCGTTATCGATGCAATCACCCACAGTGCATGTTGGGGGTTCCCTCAATAATCTTGCGAGGGTAACACTTCCTAGATATTTTCCCGTAGGCGCCTGAATTGGTGACTCGGTTATAAATAGACGAACTGATATTGCAGGTGGAAGGTCAGTGTCTCGTAGCCTAGCTATGGCATCTGCAACCGTTGATTCGGGAGTTAACACAATTGCTTCAGGGGTCATCATGCCTCCTGCGGTATCTTCATTGTATTTGAGCAGTGAACGTATTTGCTGAACGATTTCGGGATCCATTTCCGCAAGCAACATTTCTCGTTGGGTTGGGTCTAATTCTTTAAGAAGATCGATTTCATCATCTATTTCCATTTCCTGAAGGACTTCAATTGCGTCAGCCATCTCAAGTTTGTTAAGTATCAGGGCCTGCTCAGATTCAGGCAACTCCTCAAGCAGATCAGCCAGCCTGCTTGCCTCAAGGGCTGCAGCTAATTCGGTTCGTCTGCCTTCTGGAATTGCTTGAATTACTTCAGCTGCATCTGCTTTGTGGAGCTCTCGTAAGCGGGCCAGATCACCGGACACTTGGTCAGAAGTAAATACAGATCCGATGGAAGCCCAATCTGCAACTTTGAGGTTCCGTTTCCGTAATCTCCCCCCGACAGAGAACGCAATTTTGTTGGTAAGCCATTTACCATCGTTTAATTCGCTTTCGGAGAAGCCAACATCGCTAATATTTCCACTTTCTAAACGAGTAGCGTAGATATCTTTGGTGAGGAGCATTTCTCCATGACGTCTTTTAAAGATTCGTAGGTCAAGAGTTCCACCGCGCAAATGAAGCCCATCTCTGTCAACTGCATCAACTCTTGCCTCATGAACAAAAATCAGTCTTCGGTCAACTGACGCAACAAATCCTCGTAGATAGAGCTTATTTTCACTAGCTGCAGGAACAAGTAAAATGTCCTGTATTGAACCCAATGTGCTCCCATCTGCGTCAAATAATGATCTTTTGACAAGTCGAGATCCCCATAACGTCTGCTCATCCTCAGCCAAAGTCAGATTAATATCTTGTTGAAGTTCGTTATCCGTCATGAGGTCCCTCCGTTCCTAGACTAGAAGAGGATCACATAGCTTTCAGTCATTTAATCTAATCTTGAGAATCATTACCTGAAGTTGAATTATTGTTTTGTGGTTTACTGATCTCAGACTTTCGGTAGCCTATAGCCATGGGAGATTGGGTTACGAATGAGTATCAGATAATTGCTCATAAAGGTAATTCGTCTGGGTGCCCTGAAAATACAAACGCAGCTATTGCGTCTGCTATCGAAAATCAATGCACTATGGTCGAAATTGATGTGTCGGTGACTTCTGACGGGTATTCGGTGGCTTTGCATGGCCCAAGTCTTGAAAGTACTACCTCTGGATCTGGGAAAGTAAATCAAACTGTCCTTGAAGAGTTGTTGAACTACTTTGTTAGAGGACAAGATGGCGAAATCACTGACATAAAGGTCTCGTTAGTTGAAGATCTATTAAGAAATTTCGGATCGAAGACTAAATGGAATCTGGATCTCAAAGAAGGTCGCATTGAAGATGATTTAAGTCAAGTAATTTATAACCTTG
>DBHP01000061.1:0-31961 GCA_002295705.1 Candidatus Neomicrothrix sp. UBA825
TATTAAAGATAACAAAGTCTTCGTTGATACTCCGAAAGGCATATTCCAAGATAGTCAATCATGCGAATAGATATTCTCACAATTTTCCCATCTTTAATAAATAGTTTCGTTAATGAATCGCTAATTGGGAAAGCTCAAGAAAACGGAACTCTGGAAATTTTCGCACATGACCTTAGAGAGGGCGCATCTGGCCCTCATAAGGCTGTCGATGACACTCCTTTTGGAGGTGGCCCAGGGATGGTTCTAAAACCTGACCCAATTTTTGACGTCGTAGAGAACAGAAATCCTCCGCGTCCTCTGTACCTCCTTAGCCCAGCAGGCGATCCCTTTAGCCACTCAAAGGCAGTAGAGCTATCCAAATTAGATGGATTTTCCCTCCTCTGTGGACGGTATGAAGGCGTTGATCAGCGCGTTCGAGATCATCTAGTTGACGGAGAGATATCGTTAGGAGATTTTGTGCTTGCTGGAGGAGAAATCGCTGCCCTAGCTATTGTTGAGAGCGTCACACGTTTGATACCAGGCGTAATGGGCAATATAGAATCTGCAGCTTCAGAATCATTCTCTCAAGGGTTATTGGAGTACCCTCAATACACAAGGCCATGGGATTTTGAAGGTCTTTTCCCACCAGACATACTCCGGAGTGGCAACCATGAAGAAATAAAACTCTGGAGAAAGGCTAAAGCTCTTGAAATTACTCTTCAAAACCGACCTGACCTCATCGAAAAGAAAGGCGGATTAACAGATGAAGAGCAAAGCCTACTAGAAAGAAAATTCCCGTAATTAAATTTTCTAATCAATTTAGATAGCTTTGATTGCCGTCCGGAGGATTTGTCCGTATCCTTACATGGTTGGCAACCAACAAATAATGCACAAGGGTTATCATGAAACTCACAGACGAAATAGATAAAGCCAGTCTCAAAGAAGGCCTCCCCGAATTCTCTCCGGGAGACACCGTCAAAGTTCACGTACGAGTCGTTGAAGGAAATCGCGAACGAACACAGATATTCGAAGGTGCAGTAATCGGTAGACAAGGCGGAGGTATCGGAGAAACATTCACAGTCCGTAAAGTTTCTTTCGGCGTTGGTGTTGAAAGAACATTTCCTATTCACTCACCAATTGTTGAAAAAATAGAAATTGTGAGTAAAGGTGATGTCCGCAGAGCCAAACTTTATTATCAGAGGGAAAGAATTGGGAAACGGGCAAAGATAAAGGAAAAAAGAGACTAATTATCCCCACCTAATTTACAGGTGGACGGTTTCCCCTGTTATTCCAACATCCCTTATGCCAATGTCTCCTCAAATCTGGAGCCAACCTTGGCACAGCAACAACATGGCCAACCCCTCTTGCAATATCTCTCCCACAACCCGGGCAAACATAAAGCTTTACAGCTTCATACGGTTGCACGAATCTTGTTTCGACAGAATCCTCTGACCAATCCATCGCTAACCTAACAATGCCCAGATAACCAAAGCAATGAGAAGGGCAAGACCAAAACCCACAAACCAATAATCAAATTTTGATTTTCGATAGCTTCGAGTCGGACTAAATCCCATATAACTAGTATTGTTCTTCTATGGAAGAAATACTCGTAAATCAGAATGGAAATATAGCCACAGTCACCATAAACCGACCTGAGGTCAAAAACGCAGTCACTTCAGGAATGTGGGATGACCTAACTGCCATTTTTACTGAATTAGGGTACGACGACAATGTTAGAGCTGTGATAGTGACTGGAGCAGGAGATGACTTTTGCTCAGGCGCAGACGTAAGCGCAATGGGAAGAGATGAAAACGAAGTCAAATTGCATCAACTAGAAGCCATGAGAAAAGTAGGGGATTGCTGTCTGTCTTTGTTCAATATGCCAAAAGTAACTATCGCAAGAGTCCCTGGCATAGCAGTCGGAGCCGGAATGAATATGGCGTTGTGCTGCGACCTACTTATAGCTTCAGAAAATGCGCGTTTCAGCGAAATATTCGCCAAAAGAGGGCTTTCCGTTGACTTTGGTGGCTCATACCTTCTTCCAAGAATAGTCGGTCTCCAAAAAGCAAAAGAGCTAGTTCTGCTCGCTGATGTGATCTCGGCGTCCGAAGCTAACAGGATGGGATTTGTAAATTATGTCGTAGATCCCAAAGAGCTCGATGCGAAAGTGAACGAGATCGCAGAAAAAGCCGCAGCAGGACCACCACGAGCACTTGCCATGAGTAAAGCGCTCCTCAACAGGTCCTTCTCAAATTCCCTGACCGATGCATTAGACCAAGAAGGGACAGCCCAAACCTTTAACTTTACGACAAAAGATATTACAGAAGCTATGAGAGCATTCAAAGAGAAACGAATTCCAGATTTCAAAGGCTGGTAATGCCACTAACCTCTCTTCATTTACCACGGTTAATTTTCGCGATCGTCTTGCTGGTGGCATCCATATCCTGCGGAGTTAGCGCTTCTCCTGAGGTTAAGCCAGATGAGAACGGCTCAGTCGATCCAGAACTCATACTGGGAAGAGAAATATGGGGTATCCACTGCTCCTCTTGTCATGGGGCTTCGGGTCAGGGCGGTAGAGGAAAAAAACTCAATAACGGAGAGTTAGCCATAAATTACCCCGACAAAACGTCACTTATCTCACTCATCCAGAATGGCAAAGGGCAAGGGATGCCAGCCTTTTCATCAAAGCTAACCATTGACGAAACTAAAGCTGTAATCAACTACATATTAGATGTCTTAAACTAGTAAAAGTTAATGGCTTCAATCACTCAAAAATTCCAGTAATCTGGAAATATGAGCTGGGAATTGCCAAACTTTGTTCAATCCTTAACGTCCGTTTCCGATTCAACCGCCTCGGTCTATAAAAGAGATCTAAAATCCTTCATAGAGTGGTGCGAAAGCCACAAATTAACTGCTCCATCAGAAGTTAGCAGAAGAAACCTCAGATATTATCTTGCCTGGCTTCAAGAAAATGATTATTCAAGGAGAACAATTTCTAGAAAAGCATCTTCACTTCGGAGATACTTTAAGTGGGCTCAACATAACTCACTAACAGATTCCAATCCAACGGTTAACCTCCAGACACAAGGTGGCAAATCAAAACTTCCAAGAGTTTTAAAGAAGCAGGAATTGCAGGTTCTTCTGGATAACCCAAGACCAGGAACCTTAAACGACGGTATCAGAAAGTCCAGAGATGATGCGATACTTGAGCTTTTGTACGGGAGTGGACTAAGGGTAAGTGAACTTTGTAATCTCAAATTCGATCAGATTGATTTCAAAAAGCAACTTCTACGAATAGAGGGAAAAGGAAGGAAAGAGCGCTTAGTCCCGCTATCCAGAAAGTCAATACAGTGTCTCGAATTGTGGTTAGAGAATGGTAGACCAGAGATGCTAGGCACCGAGGCGAAACACGACTTTGTATTCGTCAACATGCGATGTAAACAAATAACTCCTAGAGATGTGCGGCGATTACTTGACCGCAGATCCTCAGTCCCAGTGAATCCTCACGCTTTGAGACATACATTTGCAACACACCTTCTTGACGGGGGCGCAGATTTGCGTGAAGTTCAAGAACTTCTCGGCCACTCGGATCTTAGCTCAACCCAAATCTACACTCATGTAAGTAAAGACAGATTGAAGGCCATACATAAACGAACCCATCCCAGAGGATAAGCTAAAGCTTATAAAAGCAGGTGTAACTTTAATATCTAATTGTTAGAATCTGATGTGCTTGAGATTCAAGCAAATTTCACCTGAATAACTCCACGGTCGCCAAGGCGTATATTCAGGAATCGTTTAACCGTGGTAGGAGAAAAATGTCACCAGTTGTTACCATGAGCCAGTTGCTCAAGGCAGGAGTCCATTTTGGTCACCAAACAAGACGATGGAACCCTAAAATGCAGCGCTTCATACATGGGGAGCGAAACGGGATCTATCTCATAGACCTAAACCAAACACTTGAGAGAATCACTGATGCTTACAGTTATGTCAGAGATACTGTAGCGGAGGGCGGTATGGTGCTTTTCGTAGGCACGAAAAAACAAACCCAAGATGCTGTTAAGTCCTTTGCACAAGGTTGCGGGCAGCCTTATGTCAACCAAAGGTGGCTCGGAGGAATGCTTACGAACTTTGAGACCATGGCAAAACGAGTTGGGAAAATGAAGGAATACCAGCGAATGCGAGACTCGGGCCAGTTTGATGAAATGCCAAAGAAAGAAGCTTTAATGCTATCCCGAGAGTTAGCGAAATTAGAGAGAAATCTCAGTGGAATTAGCATGCTTAAAGAGCGGCCACAAGTAGTGTTTGTGCTAGATACCAAAAAAGAACACATTGCAGTAACGGAAGCCAACAAGTTAGGTATTCCTGTAATCGCGGTTGTTGACACCAATTGTGATCCTGATGTAATAGATTTCGTAATTCCCGGAAATGATGATGCAATTAGGTCAGGCGAGCTGATGTGTCGTGTTATCTCGGAAGCAGTTGAAGAAGGGCAACTAATCCGATCAAAGAAATATGGAACACAATCAACCGCCAAAGAAGAAGAACCAGTTGAACCAGTTGTACAAGAAGAAGCCCAAAAGGAAGCGACTGCAGATTTCCAAGAAAGAGAAAAGAAGGTCGCTGAAGAGATTGCCACAAAACCCGAAACAGTAATAGGAGACGGTAACCCAGAACTGGAGGAAATATAATGCCAGAATTTACCGCAAAAGATGTGCAAAAACTCCGTCAAGCCTCTGGCGCTGGAATGATGGACGCCAAAAGAGCTTTAGACGAGTCCGCCGGTGATTTCGATGCAGCGTTACAATCGTTACGCGAAAAGGGCATAGCAAAAGCGGATAGTAGAAGCGATAGAGAGAGTGCAGAAGGAGCAATTGCCGTTGCGCAAAACGAAGCCGCAGTAGCCATAGTCGAGCTTAAATCCGAAACTGATTTTTCGGCAAAAGCCAGCGACTTCCTATCATTAACTCAGGAACTCGCCGATTTAGTGCTTGCAGAAGGAGAAGATGCTGTTTCAACCAAAGAAGCTGAAATAGATGATCTTCGGATCTCAAAAAAAGAAAATATACAACTTGGAACTGTTAAGCAGATTGTTATCGATGAAGGTTCATTAGTTGACGTTTATCTACACACCGATCAGGAAGGCCGAGGAATCAACGGTGTTATCGTCCAAGGGAAAGACGTGCCACCCGATACCTTGCATGAGGTTGCGCTTCACATAGCTTTTGCGAAGCCATCAGCTCTCTCTCGCGAAGAAGTACCCATTGAAGATATCGAAAAAGAAAGAGAGAGTGCTCTAGGCGTCACCAAGGCTGAAGGGAAACCAGAGGCTGCGTGGGAAAAAATAGTTGAAGGCCGAGTCTCAAAGTGGCTAAGCGAAAGAGTACTGTTAGAACAAGGAATGTTTGGAGAAAAAGAAACAGTCGCACAAAAATTGGGAGCAGGCACTATTACGAATTTTGTGCAAGCATACATCGGCGACTGACTAGAATTATGGCCCTGAAGATCAAATTTCAAGAAAAGCATGCACTTTAGCGCCGGAAGGGGCATGATACAGACGTGAGTGATTCCAGTACACAACTTCAGCCCGGTAGATGGGGCAGGGTAGTTCTAAAAGTCTCGGGCGAAGCTTTTGCTGGCGATATGGGATATGGAATAGATGGTCATGTCGTTCAAGAAATAGCTCGACAGATTGTTAGAGTCCGATCTGAGTTTGACGTGCAGCTAGCTATAGTCGTCGGTGGTGGAAACATTTGGCGAGGAATGGCAGGTTCCGGAGCTGGTATGGACAGAGCGCAAGCTGACTACATGGGAATGCTCGCAACCGTCATCAATGCGTTAGCTCTGCAGGACACATTAGAGCAACTTGGCCAACCTACTCGTGTTCAAACAGCCATCCACATGAGTCAGGTCGCAGAACCATATATAAGACGAAGAGCGCTTCGTCATCTTGAAAAAGGAAGAGTAGTAATTTTCGCCGGCGGGACTGGAAACCCTTTCTTCACGACAGATACAACTGCAGCACTTCGGGCAGTAGAAATCGAAGCAGGGGCGATACTCAAGGGGACACATTCAGGGATACAAGGGGTATATGATGATGACCCTCGAGTAAATCCTGATGCGCAGTTACTCGAAGAAATTACCTACATCGATGTTCTGAGTAAAGGATTGAAGGTGATGGATTCTACGGCTATCTCACTTTGCATGGATAATAATTTACCCATTGTTGTTTTTGATTTAATGGGCGATGGAAATGTAGGACAAATTCTTGCCGGCAAACAGGTAGGAACTGCGGTTAGTTAGGGACACATGAGCGACGAGTTAATAGAGCTTTTATTTGCTGAAGCAGAAGAAAAGATGGAGAAGTCGGTCTTGAGAACTAAAAGTGAGTTCTCTTCAATAAGAACTGGTCGTCCAAGTCCTGCTTTAGTGGAGCGGATACAAGTTGAGTACTTCGGAAGTGACGTGCCGCTGCAACAACTTGCCAGTTTCTCAGTGCCAGAAGCCCAGTTACTCGTAATCGCCCCTTTTGACAAAGGGGCGATCGAAGCTATCGAAAGAGCGATAGTTCTCGCAGATCTTGGAGTTAGTCCCGCAAACGATGGTTCAATTCTCAGGCTGAACTTTCCTCCGCTCACAGAAGAGAGGCGGAAAAAACTCGTAAAGGTGGTCAAAAACCTAGCGGAAGAGGGAAGAGTATCAATTCGGGGTATAAGACGATCAGCTCGTCAAGATCTGGACACTCTTGACAAAGATGGAGATGTTTCATCGGATGATGCGAAGAGAGCATCAGAAAAGATTGATACTATGACACGAGACTTTGAGGGCCAAATAAACGCTGCACTCGAGCAGAAAGAAACTGAACTACTAGAAGTTTAGACTATGGTAGATTTCTGGAGATGTAATGACGGAAGAAGAAAACACAAAGGGACCAGAAGGGGACTCAACAAATCATGGGCTGCCGCATTGGAGTGAGCCGGCTACAGGTCAGTTCCCTAAAGTTGAAGTAAGCAAAAGCGACGAACCTAGCGAAGATTGGGAAGCGTTAAGAGAGGATGCCAACTGGGGCGAGGGCGCTGATTCTGAGAGTTCGGCCAATAAGACGCAACGGATAGATGTTACGATAGGGGAAGACCCTAAGACAGATGATTTCTTTTCCTATGGGAAGCCACTTGATCTGGCCGAGACTACAGAATCAATCATCTCCGAAGGGAAAAAATCAAGAAGATCAGGGTTAGGTTCGAGGGAAACCTTGACTCGTGTCCTCACTGGGCTTGTCCTCGGCGGAATCGTTATCCTTTGTCTTGCAATTAGCAAGATAGCAACAGTTGTTTTAATAGCAGTGATGCTTGGTATAGCTTCCACGGAGTTATTTCAGAGCCTTTACAAAGTTGGATGGCAACCCCCAACCCTTGTGGGTTTGGTAGCTTCTGTAGGAATGCCATTAGCTGCGTATTGGAAGGGCGAAGGAGCAATTGGTTTAGTCCTTTTCCTTACATTCCTAACAGGGGCTCTATGGTATTTGCTTGGAATCGGGGGGACGCGCCCTGTTCCGAATCTCGCAGTTTTGACTCTAGGGGTTGTCTATGTGGGCGTCTTGGGTTCTCACGCAGCTTTACTATTGGATGACCCTAAAGGAAAGGGGCTACTGCTTGCGGCAATCCTCCTGGCAGCTGGATATGACATAGGAGGGTACTTCATCGGGCAAGCCCTCGGTCGTTCACCCCTCACAGAAGTCAGTCCGAATAAAACTATTGAAGGTTTATTAGGCGGAACGTTAGCCACAGTTGGCGTAGGGGTGCTGCTTGCTGTATTCGACGTAGGGCCCTTTGATGGTGATCCTTTCGGCTTCTCAAATGCGCTTTTATTGGGAATAGTCGTGGCAGTAATCGCACCCATCGGTGACCTCGCAGAATCACTCATTAAACGAGATTTAAAAATCAAAGATATGGGAACAGTGTTGCCTGGGCATGGCGGAGTGCTAGATCGTTGCGATACTCTATTATTCGTGGTCCCGACAGTCCATTACATGGTTCTTGTTATGTCATAAATCACTTCAGTGTCTCACGTCATTAAGAAGATTAAGACTTACACTTTATATATGATAGGGAACGGCACCTGATGAAAAACATAGCGCTACTCGGCTCTACGGGATCAATCGGAACGCAAACCCTTGATGTGGTCAGAGCGACACCGGAAAAGTTCAATATTGAAGTGCTTGCCGCTGGTTCCTCCATAGACAATATTCGAAGACAAATTACTGAATTTAACCCATCAACAGTAATAATGTCTGATGTCAGCGCGGCGAAAGTACTGGACGAAGAATTCACGGCGGTAACTGTGTTGAGCGGCCAAGAAGCTCTCAAAGAATCAGTTGTGACTTGCGATATTGTCATTAACGCGATAGTTGGTTTTGCTGGATTGCCGGTCACCATAGCAGCGTTAACTGAAGGAAAGACTCTTGCGTTAGCGAACAAGGAATCTCTTATCGCAGGGGGCCCAGTTGTGCAAAGAGCTCGAAGAATGATGGAATCTTCAATTATCCCCGTAGACAGCGAGCACTCGGCTCTCCATCAATGTTTGCATGGGTATCAGTCAGATTATGACCACCCTTCGCAATCGATAAAGCGACTCATCGTTACGGCAAGCGGTGGACCCTTTCGGGGATTTACTGCGGAAAAATTAGATAAAGTTACTCTTGAAGAGGCACTTAAACACCCAACATGGAATATGGGCCCCAAGGTTACCATTGATTCATCCACACTCATGAACAAGGGTCTAGAGATAATCGAAGCTCATGAGCTTTTTGGTATTGAGTATGGGCAAATAGACGTCGTTGTTCACCCGCAGTCCATCGTCCACTCAATGGTTGAGTTTGTTGACAGTTCAATAATTGCGCAGTTATCGATGCCTGATATGAGGCTACCGATTACATATGCATTGAATTACCCAGAGAGAAGCGAAGCGGATTGGGGATCAATAAAGTGGGATGAAATCACAAAGCTTGAATTTGAGCAGCCTGACTTTGATAACTTCTTATGTTTGAAGTTGGCATACCAAGCCGGAGAAGAAGGGGAAACAGCCCCTGCCTGGCTAAACGCTGCCAATGAAGTTGCTGTTTCAGCCTTCCTAAACGGTCAAATTAAGTGGGTTGATATACCCCACTTAATTGCGCAAGTATTGGATAGCTACGACAGCCGCAAAGCAGAAGAGGAGCACGATATTTATGAAGCTGACCAGCGAGCTCGTCACATCGCAAAACAACTCATAACAGGTAAAGTAAATGGCTGAAAAGACTTCCAGAAGTAAACGCGTCACAGAGGCATCTCCACAGGAATCAAACTCTCCAGTGGGGGTGATTATTGTGTTAGTTCTTTTCGTCTTGCTCGCCATGAGTACCGGTTTCGCAGGCGTTATTGTCGTCCTCTCACTAGTAGCAATGCTGTTTTTGCACGAATTGGGACATTACTTAGCAGCTAGAAGAGCTGGAATGAAGGTTACTGAGTTCTTTATCGGATTCGGACCTAAAATTTGGTCCTTCAAAAAGGGAGAAACCGAATATGGCCTCAAAGGCATTCCCGCTGGGGCTTATGTAAGGGTCATAGGAATGAATAATCTCGACCCTGTGGCGCCGGAAGATGAACACAGAGCTTACAAAAATGCAAAATTCGGGCAACGACTCCTTCTGGCAAGTGCAGGATCACTTATGCATTTTTTAATAGCATTAGTCCTCTTATATGCAGTTCTTGTTGGTAATGGGATCAACACAGATGAATCTGACTGGACGGTGAAAGACCTTCGTAGTGGTGGACCTGCAGAGGTAATGGGAATTGAATCTGGTGATCGAATCATTGCGTTGAATGGAGTGCCCATTACCGACTGGTGGGATTTTGCTTCAAACATTGCAGGTTTACCCAATGAGGAAGTGACCATCCAAGTCTCTCGAAATGGAGACTTAGTGACTTTACAGGGAAACATTGGGTCTCGAGTAGCTAATGCAGATGGACAGGATTATGGATTTATTGGCATCGAGCGAACTAAATTCAGTACTATAAAAGCCGGCCCAATTGATGCTTTGGGAGAAACTGGCGAGCAATTTGGGCTTCTTAGCTATGAAACAGTAAAGGGTTTGGGGAATTTCTTTAGCCCTTCAGGGCTAAGCGATTTCTTCACAGAAGTTTTTGACCTAGGTTCTACTCAATCTCCAACCAATGTAGGTGTTGGCGAAGGAGATGAAGGAAGAATAGTCTCCGTGGTCGGCGCGACGCGTCTAGGGGCGGAACTAACTGAAACAGGTTGGACAGGTTTATTTCTCTTCTTAGCAACTATTAACGTTTTTATAGGAATTTTTAATTTAATTCCCTTACTTCCCTTAGACGGTGGACATGTAATGATCGCATTCTACGAGCGCCTCAGAAGCCGAAATGGGACCCGTTACCATGCAGATGCTTCAAAACTGCTACCGATAACCTATTTGGTGGTCTTTGTGTTGATCGCTATAGGCGTTGCCGCCATCTATCTAGACATAGCTGACCCAATATCCCTCTAGGATGTAAATAATGGATAATACTTCATCAATAGAACGAAAAGTAACACGACAGATACTTGTTGGAGAAGTACCTGTTGGTGGTAATGCGCCCATTACAGTGCAATCCATGACTACCACGAAAACCTCTGACGTGGATGCGACACTACAGCAAATTTATTCACTTGCAGCGGCGGGAGCTGATATTGTCCGGTGCACATGTAACGATTATGAAGCAGCTGAAGGGTTGGCAAAGATAGTGCCAAGGTCACCAGTCCCGATCGTTGCTGATGTTCACAATCAATATAAAATGGCTTTAGCAGCGATTGCGTCGGGCGTAGACTGTCTGCGGCTTAATCCTGGGAACATCAGAAAACCCGCACACATCAAGGCTGTTGCTGAAGCTGCTGGGGAACAGTCTGTCCCAATTAGAATAGGCGTTAATGGAGGGTCTCTACACCCGGAACTATATGAGAAATATGGTGGAAAAGTTACCCCTGAAGCTATGGTTGAATCTGCACTAACAGAACTAAGTTATTTTGATGAAGTAGGTTTTGACCAAGTAAAGATATCTGTCAAAGCATCGAACGTTCCATTAATGGTCGAGGCTTATCGCCAGCTTAGTTCGGTTACTGATCACCCCCTGCATCTTGGAGTGACAGAGGCCGGACCTCCGCCGACAGGACTTATTAAATCTACAGCAGGTATAGCTGGCCTGTTGTTAGAGGGTATTGGGGATACGATAAGGTATTCACTGACTGCAGACCCGGTACAAGAAGCCAAAGCCGGACGTCAGCTCTTGGAGGCTTTAGGGTTACGCGAAAGAAAGAATGTAGACCTTATCTCATGTCCTAGTTGTGGGCGAGCTGAGATCGATGTCTATGATGTTGCATCAAAAGCTCAGACAGCTTTTGAGGATAAACAAATCCCGCTTCAAATTGCTGTGATGGGTTGTGTTGTCAATGGACCTGGAGAAGCGAGAGATGCTGATCTTGGAATAGCTGCAGGGAATAAACGTGGCCACCTATTCGTGAAGGGGCAGAACGTAGCGGTTGTGAAAGAAGATGAAATGGTTGAGACTTTAGTTCAGTGGGCTGAGTTTATTACCGAGAATGGTTTTGAGGCCGCACTTGAAAAGGCAGATATGGAAAAGGCTCAAAAGGAAGCCGAGAAGGATCGTGAAAAACTACTAGCAATCCAAGGTGAAGATGTTAACGAGGATGCTTCACGGGTTGACTTGATACGAAAAATTTAGCTCCCCAACCAAAAGCTGGCGTAATGATGATTCCAGCGAAAAAGAGCTATAATCCTAAGTGTCTTTAATCCAATGGAATGAGGCGTGGGGTATCCCACGCCTTTTGTTCATCAGACCAAGTTTTGAAAGGAGGAGAATGGCAATAACGCAGAAAGTAAACGAAATGATGAAAGATCTTCTCCTATCCTCAGATCTTGAGCTCTATGATGTTGAACTTAATGCCGGGAAACTAAAAGTTACTGTTAATTCAAAGCTCGGAATTACCATTGACGAGTTAGCAGACATTAATAGAAAGATCTCGTCAGAACTTGATAAACAGGATCTCATACAAAGTAAATACACGTTAGAGGTCTCAAGTCCTGGTCTGGAGCGCAAATTGCGAAAAAAAGAACATTACCTTGGAGCGATTAACGAACGTATCTCAGTAAAACTTGGTCCACATGTTGAAGGAGAGCGCAGATATGTGGGAACACTAGTCAAAATAAATGAAGAGATATTGACAATCCAAGATAGTAAAGGCACTCAAGATGAAATTAATCTCAGTGACGTCACGTCAGCTAAGACGGTTTTTGAATGGGGAAATAATCCTAAACCTGGTTCAGGGAAAACTCACTCAGGTGTTTCATAGATAAGGAGAAATGATGAACGCAGAGATGAAAGAAGCAATAAATGCAATAGCAGCCGATAAGGGGATGCGACCTGAAGTCCTTTATGCGGTTTTAGCTGATGCTCTAGAATCGGCCTATAAAAAAATGCCCAATGCGCATGAATATGCGTGGGTTACTATAGATCCCGACACCATGGAATACAGAGTAATAGCTCAAGATCTTGATGACGAAGGTGAACCATCCGGAGAAGAATTTGAGGTAACACCAGATAACTTCGGCAGGATAGCGGCTCTCGCATTTAAACAAGTATTAGCTCAAGGTATCCGAGAGGAAGAGCGTGAACAGAAATACGAGGAATACGCAGGGCGTGAAGGGGACATTGTTACAGGAATTATCCAGCAAAGTGACAGTCGTTACACACTTTTAGACCTAGGGCGTGTAGAAGCTTTACTTCCACGAGCCGAACAGGTTCCCAATGAAAGGCCCGATAGCAACACGAGGATTAAAGCCTATATTGTTGAAGTGCGTAAAACTGCTAAGGGGCCTCAGATAGTTGTCAGCAGAACTCATCCAGGACTTATAAAGCGTTTATTTGAATTAGAGGTACCCGAGATTGCTGATGGAATAGTAGAAATTAAATCCTGCGCTCGCGAGCCAGGTCACCGAACTAAAATAGCCGTTTGGTCAAATGATCCTAACGTAGATCCGGTCGGGGCCTGTGTAGGTGCAAGCGGAGCACGTGTGCGCATGATAGTGAATGAGCTAAGAGGAGAGAAAATAGATATTGTTCCATTCTCAGAGGAAGCTGAAGAGTTTGTAGAAAAGGCTTTGTCTCCAGCAAAGGTCCAAGAAGTTCGCATTGACTCGGAAACAGGCACTGCAGATGTAATAGTCCCTGACTATCAACTTTCTCTAGCAATTGGTAAAGAGGGCCAAAATGCAAGGCTGTCTGCGCGACTTACTGGCTGGCGAATAGACATAAAGTCAGAAACGCAACAAGCAGAAGAAGACGCATACCAGAATGTCGATTGGGCTGAAGGAGAATGGGTAGAGGATCCAGAAACTGGAGAACAAGTTTGGCAGTCAGCTGAAGGGGGCCCAGCCCTCTCAGCAGAGGAGTGGGAAGCTACATCCGACACTGACGAAGATGTTGAAACAGTTCTTGCCGGTACTGAATCTGGTTCAGGAGCCGCAGCCGAAGAAGTGCCTCAATCCGACGAAACCACGGATGATGAGCAGGAAGAAGACAGTGAGTCTGTCGAACTTGCTGATGCGACTACCATTGAGAATGAACAGGTATTGCCTGACGTGAATGAAGAAAAGCTAGACTCAACAGAAGATGAACCTCTTCAAGAAACCTAAAAGATTCCTCAAGAGGATGGCGGATCAGTCTTAACACGCTAATCTGTACAATCGGGAAAACAGTAACGACAATGAGATCACAATGACCTTATAGGAGATGCGAGCGCCGGCTCGAGATAAAGAGAAGTAACTAAATTGCCAGCAAAAGTACGTGTTTACGAACTAGCCAGAGAATTAGACGTAACGAATAAGGAAATCATCGCTCTTTGCGAGTCTTTAGGAATTGATGCCAAAAGCCATAGCTCCAGTCTCGTTGAGGCTCAAGCAGACAGAGTGCGAAAGAAAGCAATATCTGATGGCATTGCAACTGAAAAGTCTCAAGATAATACAAAACCAAACTCTGAGGCAGAAAAAGATTCAGATACAGCAAATCAAGGTAAATCTGAAAAAGCTATTAAATCAGTAAGTTCTAAGAAACCACCACCGAACAAGACAAAGAAAACGGAAAGCTCACTAAAACCTGAAGTACCGAGCGTTGTTAGCTCAAGAAAACCGTCCTCTAAAGCGGTCACAGATAAGCCCTCAACAAGTGATGTAAAAGCGGCTAAATCAAAATCAACAGAAAAAAAGGCTACCTCAGGGCAGCGTGCTCCTAAGGCGCCGCCTGTTTCGGCATCAGGAAAACCTATACCGCCTCCCCCTGGACCTATCTCAAAATCAGGGCGACCTATACCACCACCTCCTGGGCGTGGTGGCAGAGGACCATCCACAGAGGCGCAGCGTGGCGGTCCAAATATGCAAAGACGCAGACAAGCTAGTTCAGGACCTTCTAGAAATGATAGTGGATCATTTGCAGGGCCAAGAGGAACAAGACCCGCAGCGGGACCTGTTGCCGATTTCTTGCCGAAACCCGGACAGGGAGGGAAGCCATCAACTGGAAAACCTGGTAGCGGGAGACCGGGCGGACCTAACCAGCGTCCTCAAAGAAAAAAGAAAGGCAGAAGACGTAGGCGTCAAGAAGAGCTCCAACCAATGGACACTCCGGCTTATACTCCTGAAGATGCTCCAGTCCCTGAAGGAGAAGTGGTCATTGAACGCGCTTCGTCCTCAATTGACGTAGCACCAAAACTAAACCGAAAAACTGCAGACCTCGTCAGATTCCTAATGGAACAGGGGGAGATGGTTACCGCAACACAGTCGCTGACAGATGACATGATAGAGCTATTCGCTGCGGAAATTGGCGCAGAGGTCCGGCTAGTTGACCCCGGCGAGGAACAAGAAATTGAACTACAAAAGAAATTAGAAAAAAACCTGATAAGTGACGATGACGACTCAATCCATAGTCGCCCTCCAGTCATTACAGTCATGGGGCACGTAGATCATGGCAAAACGAAACTACTTGACCAGATCCGGCAAGCAAACATTGTTGCCGGAGAGGCAGGAGGTATCACTCAACACATCGGTGCATATCAAGTCACTCTTGATGGGAATACTCTAACTTTCTTAGACACACCAGGTCACGCTGCCTTTACAGCTATGAGGGCAAGAGGGGCAGAGGCTACTGACATCGTTGTGTTAGTCGTTGCGGCAGATGACGGAGTTATGCCTCAGACTGTGGAAGCGATTAACCACGCAAAAGCGGCAGAAGTCCCGATAATCGTAGCTGTTAATAAAATAGACCTCGAGAGTGCGGACCCTCAAAGAGTCCTTGGGGAACTAGCAGAACATGAGCTGGTTCCTGAAGCATGGGGCGGCGACACAATTGTTGTTGAAATATCTGCTCTAGAAAATATAGGAGTCGATAATCTCCTAGAGAATCTAAATCTCATTGCTGAGGTAGAAGATTTGAAATCCTCAGCTAAAGGTCGAGCTTCTGGAGTTGTATTGGAATCTCACCTTGATATCGGCCGCGGGCCTGTAGCCACAGTTTTAGTCCAACAAGGAACCCTCTCGGTTGGGGACCCGATAGTAGCAGGACCCTCGTGGGGAAGAGTGCGAGCCCTTGTCTCAGACATAGGAGAGCAAGTACACGATGCTGGGCCCTCATGTCCAGTCCAAGTTTTGGGCATGTCAGACGTTGCCATTGCTGGTGACGAGTTTATTGTCGCCCCAGATGAACGAACAGCAAGGGATGTCGCCGACACACGCGAACACTACCAAAGAGTTGCAACAATAGGAAGGGACTCTTCGGCAGGATCGGGCGGTGGACGTCTTGAAGATTTATTCAGCCAGATAAGTACCGGTGAGCAAGCAACGCTTAATTTGATTTTGAAAGCTGACGTAAATGGATCTCTTGAAGCTGTCAGAGAAAGCATCAAAAAATTAGAAAGAGACGAGGTCAAAGTATCTTTCGTTCATGCTGGCGTAGGAGCGATAACTGAGAACGATATTCAACTGGCCGCAACATCGAATTCCACAGTACTTGGATTCAACGTACGTCCAGATCGAAAAGCACGTGAAATGGCAGATCATGAGCAAGTTGAAATCCGCAACTATGAAATTATCTACAAACTTCTCGAAGATATTGAATCAGCAATGGTGGGTATGCTTGTGCCAGAGTTTGAAGAAATCGTAACTGGGGAAGCAGAAGTAAGAGAAATTTACAGGGTTCCACGCATAGGAGCTATCGCTGGGTGTTATGTGCTTGATGGCAAGATCACACGGGGCTCCAAAGTGCGATTCCTTCGCGAAGGTACAATTATCTGGAAAGGTGAAATCTCCTCACTAAGACGATTCAAGGATGATGTGCCTGAAGTGGCATCTGGATACGAATGCGGTATCGGCCTCTCGGACTTCCAGGATCTAAAAGACGGAGATATTATAGAAACCTTTGATGAAAAGCAGATAGAAGTCATTTAAATACAATTCAAAATTCACAACCGGAATGCCAAAAAGAAGAACAAACCAAAAGAGAGATTACCAACGGAGCGACCGCCTCAACGAATTGCTTCGTGAGGTTCTAGCCCAAGAACTTGAGCGAATCAGTGACGTGGAATTGGGTCTTGTCAGTATCACTTCTGTTCAAGTGGACAACGAATTAACCAAAGCAAAGGTTTTCCTGTCATCACTTGATGAGGAAGAACAGTTAGTGCACAAGGTAAGTCGCCACAAAGGAAAATTCCGCAAGGCTATCGGGGATCAAGCAAGAATCCGAAGAGTTCCTGACCTTGAATTTATTCTTGACCCATCAATCTCTGCGAGTACAAGGATTGATGAGATTCTGGCCGAAATACATGCCACCGAAAAGTCAAATAATCATGGTACAAACGACAAGTAAACACGGCTTCGCAATTGTAGACAAAGAAACTGGCTGGACAAGTCATGATGTCGTAGCGAAAGCTAGAGGTATTTTCGGAACGAAAAAAATTGGTCACTCAGGAACATTAGACCCTCCAGCTTCCGGAGTCCTTATCCTGGGTTTAGGTAAAGCCACTAGGTTATTGAGATTTATAACTGATTTGCCAAAAGAATACGAAGCCACCATGGTAATAGGCGCCGAAACAAGCACCCTAGACGCAGATGGGGAAGTTCTGAGGAGAACAAACAAAAGACCCTCACTCGAGGAACTTCAGGCAATTTCAGTAAATTTTATTGGGGTAATTAACCAAATTCCTCCTATGGTTTCAGCAGTAAAAGTGCAGGGAAAACGACTTTACGAAATAGCGCGCGAGGGGAAAGAGATCACTCGTCAGCCAAGAAAAGTCAAAATACACGAACTAACAGTATCTGATGGGCCGAAAAGTAATGTATTCAAACTGAAAGTGAAATGCGGATCAGGAACTTATATTCGTTCCCTTGTCTCAGACATTGCGCAACAAGCAGGATCTCTGGGTCATGTAGGAACTCTTCGAAGAACAGCAATTGGTTCCCACAACGAGACTGAAGCATCGCAAGTTGAGAAAGCGGTAATCATCAAGCTTACTGAAGGACTTAAAGATTACGAAATGATTCAAGTTGATGATACATTGCGAGACCGCATAAAAGTCGGGGCAGTAGTAAAAACTGAAGAACTCTCCCCTGCAAAACCCCAAGGACCTTGGGCTATCGTAGACTCGGAACAGAACCTGCTAGCCATGTATGAGAACTTTAAAACCGGTACGTTGAAACCAGCAGTCGTATTGCCTCAGGAGAATTAAGAAATGGGTGCCATCCAGATCATCAGCGACAATGAAGTACTCCCCGAGAGCGTTCACCGAACAGTTGCTTCAATAGGAGTATTTGATGGAGTTCACAAGGGCCACCAAAAACTTTTAGATCTAGTCAAGGGTAAATCAATATCAGACGCAATCCCCTCAGTTGTTATTACTTTTGACCAACACCCCACAGAAGTTACAAGCCCAGAAAACGCTCCTAAAGTGCTTACCCCATTGTCTAAAAAAATACTGTTACTAGATGAATTAGGGATTGATTATGTGTATGTTCTTGCATTCAACGAAAATAGAGCATTGACTCCCGCTGTGGAATTCATAAATGAAATCTTCGTAGACGCGATCAGAGCAAAGGCAATTTTTGTTGGAGAAGATTTCAAATTCGGCCATAAAAGGACTGGGAACGTTGACCTTCTTAAGTCTGAGGGCCAAGCATTAGGCATCTCAGTGAATGGGGTGGGTCTTTTCAATTCTGAATCATCAATTGAAGAACCCATCTCTTCAACTGCGATAAGAAAACATTTAAAAGATGGAGAGTTAGCTGCCGCAAATGAAAAACTAGGAAGACCATATTCTATATCGGGTAAAGTAGTCACTGGTGATCAGCGCGGACGGGCTATAGGTTTCCCAACAGCAAATATCAAGCTAGACACAAAAATAGCGTTGCCATCGGATGGGGTTTACGCTGCAACGTACTTGGGTCAGGATGGAGCTTCTAAAGTAGCCGCCGTTAATATAGGTAAACGACCGACGTTTTCAGATGGAACTAAATCAGTTGTTGAAGCTCATCTACTGGATTTTGAGGGCAACTTATACGGAGATGACGCCACTATCACCTTCCATAAAAGAATTCGCTCTGAAAGAAAATTTGCCGGACTGGAAGAATTCCAGCTTCAGTTAGAAATTGATCTAACTAAAATAAGGGAATTATTAACCTAATCACCTCCTAACAAGTTGGGTTTTCTAACAGGCAAGGTAACCTTTTCTATGTCACAAAAGTGATATTTTGCCTGACTGAGCGGTAATCGCCATGAAGGCAGGGTCAGAAACCCAAAGGAAATAAATGGCAGCAAATCTCAAACCCAAAAATGAAACTATCGAAGAGCACAGACTTCATGACTCTGATACAGGATCCCCTGAAGTTCAGATAGCTCTACTAACTGACAGAATTAATCATCTGACTGAGCATCTCAAATCACATAAAAAGGATCATCACAGTCGAAGAGGACTCTTGATGCTCGTCGGTCGACGACGAAGAATGCTTGACTACGTCAAGGATAACGACATCGAACGCTATAGAAATATCATTGCAAAATTAGGATTGCGACGTTAAAGCCAACCTTTGGTGTAGAATTTAAGAAACCAAATAAGGTAACTGAAAACCAACATCGAAAATTTTGGCTGCCAGTTGAAAGCGCCTAAATACTTAGACGCTTTCAACTGGGAAGCTGAACTCCGATGTTGACGCCCATAGGATCGACCTTGGGCGAAATAATTCGAGGTATATCCTCAAAAGGAGTTAAACATGGCTGATGCCATAGTAGTAAGCGGCGCAATCGGTGCCGATGATAAAATAATGAAACTTGAAACTGGAGTACTAGCCAGCCTAGCCAACGGGGCAGTAGTCGTAAGCGTAGGAAAGACAACAGTGCTCGTTACTGCGACAGCAAACAAGAGCGCCAAGCCAGGAACAGATTTCTTTCCGCTAACTGTAGATTTTGAAGAAAGAAGTTATGCGGCAGGGAAAATACCCGGTTCTTTTTTCCGTCGCGAAGGCAGAGCAAGCGAGTCAGCAATTCTGGCTTGTCGACTTACTGACCGTCCGTTGCGTCCACTCTTCCCTGATGGATTCCGCAATGACGTTCATATAGTTGCCACTATTCTAGGAGCCGATCAAGAGAACCCTTATGATGTCCCAGCGATAAATGCTGCGTCTGCAGCATTGTGTATCTCTGATATTCCTTTTCAGGGACCTCTTGGTTGCGTCAGAATAGCCTTTGATCAAGATGGCGAATGGATTTCCCACCCAACCTATGAAGAAGGGGAACTTTCAACATTTGAGATGGTCGTAGCAGGAAGACTACTCGAAAATGGTGATGTAGCTGTCATGATGGTTGAGGCCGGCGGCACAGAGAACGCGTGGAGCTACTACGAAACGGGGGCACCAAAAGTAGATGAGAAAGTCTTGGCAGCCGGACTTGAATTTGCAAAAGAACCAATCAAATTAGCTATCGCGCTTCAGGAAGAATTGATTGAGAACAGCGGAGAGATTTCTAAGATGGAAGTCACTCTTGCAGTAGATTACTCCCAAGAAATCATGGAAGCTGTTAAAGAAGCAGGCTCTAGTTTATTGGCAGAAAGTCAAACCATCGCTGACAAAACGCAGCGTGCTGAAGCAGAATCTCAAGCAGCCTCGTCTGTATTAGATGATGTCCTAAAGCGTTTTGATGATGAAGATAATGCTGAAACTCAAATTAAAGCAGCCATTCGGTCATTAACAAAAGAACTTGTACGAAAGCGAATTGTCGAGGAAGGCCTAAGAATTGATGGAAGAACTCCAGTAGACCTTCGTCAGCTTTCCTCTGACGTTGGTATTCTCCCGACAGCACATGGTTCAGGCTTGTTCCAGCGTGGAGAAACTCAGGTACTAAACATAACGACATTAGGGACTAAACGAATGGATCAAATGATTGATGGAATTGATCCAATAACGCGGAAGCGATACATGCATCACTATAATTTTCCTCCATTCTCTACAGGGGAACCAGGATTCATGAGAGGGCCAAAGCGACGAGAAATAGGACACGGAGCCCTAGCGGAGCGAGCGTTACTTCCTGTAATTCCTAGCGAAGAAGAATGGCCATATACGCTCAGGCTAGTTTCGGATGTCATGTCATCGAACGGATCAACGTCAATGGCCTCAGTTTGCTCCTCAACCCTTTCCTTAATGGATGCTGGTGTTCCTATCAAAGCCCCAGTTGCAGGTATAGCGATGGGACTTGTCTTTTCCGAAGGGAAATATATAACTCTTACAGATATTCTCGGAGCTGAAGACGCCTTCGGGGATATGGACTTTAAGGTAGCCGGAACCTCTGATGTGATAACAGCACTTCAACTCGATACGAAAATAGAAGGAATACCAGCTGATGTGCTTGCTTCGGCACTAGATCAGGCAAAGGACGCGCGAATGGAGATCCTAAGTGTCATGAACGCCGCTATTGCAGAACCTAGAGACGACGTTCGAGATGTAGCTCCAAAAATAATCAGCTTTGAAATCCCAATGGATAAAATAGGTGAGGTTATTGGTCCGAAAGGGAAAGTCATCAACGCAATCCAACAAGAGACCGGAGCTGAAGTCATCGTTGATGACGATGGAGTCATGGGGTCTGTATCTATAGCAGGAACCGATCGAGACGCTGTCTACGAGGCCCAAAGACAAATCAATCTAATATTGGATCCCCCTACGGCTGATGTCGGGGGAGTCTATGCTGGAAAAGTTGTCAACATTACAAATTTTGGGGCTTTTGTGAATATTTTGCCTGGAAGAGACGGTCTGCTCCATATTTCAAAGATAGGTGGCGGAAAGAGAATAAAGCGGGTTGAAGATGTTCTAGATTTGGGTCAAGAAATTGAAGTCAAGGTTGAAGATATAGATCCAAATGGGAAAATAAGCCTTGTTCTCACTGGTGAAGTTCAGAAAAATGAGGAATCCAACGAGGATCAAGAAAATCCCAAAGAGGAGACTTCCGCTAAAGAAGAATCACAAAAGACCTCAAGTTTCGAAGACGAATTCGAAGAGAGCTTAGCTGAGGAGCTGGGGGAACTGGGTCCTGAGGCTATTGGCGGGAATCAGCAGCGAAACAGAAACCGGAAAGGAAAAGGCCGGGGTGGCAGAAGATAGGGTCTGCCGTCACTCTTCTTACTAAATAAAAGCTAATCTGTGATCGGCATGGCAATATTGGGTTATGGCAAATTTAAATGTAGGTGTTTTCGGTGCAGCGGGCAGGATGGGTGCTACAACCTGTCAAGCTATTAATAGCGACGATTCCATGACTCTCCGCTTAGGAGTAGATTCGAATCAAGTTGGGACACTCATCCCGAGCACTTCGCTTCAAATAGAGAGAACAGTGCAGAGTCTGGCAGACATTGACGTAATTGTTGATTTCACTGTGGCAGAAGCAGCCATGGAAAATCTGAAATTTGCAGCACAAGCTGGCGTCCACGCCGTAGTTGGAACAAGTGGAATCAATGAGGAACATCTTTCTGAGCTGACTAGTTTATTCACCAACAGTAATTGCATAGTGGTTCCAAACTTTTCAATTAGCGCGATACTCCTAATGCATCTTTCCGAAATCGCTACACCTTACTTTTCAACTATTGAAATCCTAGAATTTCATCATAACAATAAGATTGATGCCCCTTCAGGAACCGCTCTAGCTACAGCAGAAAGAATTTCTCGGAACTTAACTGAGGATCTGCGTGACCCAACGACTGATTTAACGTTAGAGGGTGCAAGAGGAGCTAAAGCCCAGGGGAATATTCCTATTCATAGTGTCAGAATGGAAGGAATGCTTGCCCACCAAGAGGTCATTTTCGGATCAACAGGACAAACATTGACGATAAGGCAAGATAGCAGTGATAGATCCTCGTTCATGCCCGGCGTGCTTATGGCCATCAAGGGAATTCCTAACCTCGCCGGTGTCAATATCGGCCTCGAAACTTTGATGGATGTCTAAAAAAATCTTCACAACGGTATTGGTAATCTTCGCAGTTCTTGCAATGATTTCTTTGGGTTTCTGGCAACTTGATCGTCATTCGCAGAAGTCTGATATTAACGAAAGGATAAGTGCGAGGTTAGATAACGCGCCACTTGGTCTTGTGGATATAGACAAATTAAAGAGCTATGGAATCATTGAAATGGAAAGAGATTTTGAATATCGGAGCATCGCTGTTTCGGGTAAATATATACAAGAAGATAGCGTCCTCGTAAGGAATCGGACATATAACGGAGTCCCAGGGTTTTGGTTGTTGACTCCTTTTCAACTCTCGAACAATCAAATTGTTGTTGTCAATAGAGGTTGGATACCGATTTCAGCTGAAAACTATATTGATTCAAACACTTCAGTACTTGATATTTCAGGAATTCTACGAAATACAGAATTAGCGAAAGGACTCCAACGTGCTGATGCCAGTCAAGGCGTCCTTGAAAGTCTAGCCAGACCAGATCTAGCACGATACGAGAATCAATTGGGCTATGAAATATTTCCAATGTATATCCAGCTAACCGGTCAAAACCCACAACAAGCTGATGGCTTCCCTAAAGTGCTCGACTTGCCAAAGTTTAGCGAAGGGCAACACCTGAGTTATGCAGTGCAATGGTTCATCTTTGCTAGTATCGCAGCGATAGGTTACCCGCTAGTTCTATGGAGTTATTCTAAACGCAAGGGTATGAAAAGGAGAAAAGAATCAGATATACCTGTTGACTACCTCTAGAAATGAAGAGGGAAAGCATATACGCTGCTAGCCTCAGGTGAAGGAGAAAGGATTGATATGTCCAGATTTGGAAAAGTGCTGACAGCAATGGTTACCCCCTTCACTAGTACCGGCGACCTTGACCTTGACGAAGCCGAACGCCTTGCACAATGGCTTATTCAAAATGGTAATGATGGACTTGTTGTCGCAGGTACAACTGGGGAATCTCCAACGCTTACGCACGACGAACAAATTGCGCTAATTGAAGCAGTCTCAAATGCGGTTGATGCTCCAGTAATAGCAGGAACAGGCAGCAACGATACTAAAGCAGCCATTGAGCTTACCCAGCGAGCTCAGACAGTAGGGGCATCGGGCATCCTTAGTGTTACTCCCTACTACAACCGACCCTCACAGGAGGGCTTACTTCAGCATTTCACGAGAATCGCAAAATGCACGGACCTTCCAGTGATGTTATACGACATTCCTATTCGCAGCGGAAGAAAAATAGAAACTGAAACAATCCTTGAACTAGCTCATAATCTCAAGAATGTCATAGCGCTCAAAGATGCAGCCGGAGACCCATCCGAAACAGCCTCCCTGCTTTCTCAATCACCTGACGGATTTGAGATTTACTCAGGCGACGACTCACTAAACTTAGCACTCCTTGCAATTGGAGCTTCAGGAGTAGTCGGAGTTGCAACGCATTGGACAGGGGCCGAACACCAGAATCTAGTGCATGCAATTATGAACGGAGACTATGAAACAGCAAAGAAAATCAATCAATCTCTTCAAGATTCTTTTGTTTTTGAATCGACTCTTGATGCACCCAACCCTATCCCCACGAAAGTAATGATGAATCTCCTCGGATTCAACGTTGGGCACGGGAGAGCACCCATGGATACAGTTCCTGAAGGCCTTGTGGAAAGAGCCCAAAGTATCGTTTCAGCTACAATTGTCGGAGCCCAAATGGGTTTCTCGTAAAAGTACTAAAATGAACGACACAGTCTTAATTACTTTTTTAGGCGGACTTGGTGATATCGGCAGAAACTGCGCTGCTATTGAATCCAAGAATCAGATCCTGTTGCTAGATTGCGGGCAGCTTTTCCCAGACGAGATGATGCCAGGAGCGCAATCAGTGCTTCCAGACTTTAGTTATCTCAAGGAGCGTAGCGAGAAAATTATAGGATGTATAGCTACGCATGGACACGAAGATCATATCGGAGCGCTTCGGTACGCACTAGATATATGCGAATTTCCTATTTACGGATCTGAATTTACACTGGGAATGATTCGGCACCGACTGGCCGAAGCAAACGTGCTTGATAAGACTGACTTAGTTAAGGTTGATGATGGCGAAATAGTCAGCATTGGTGATTTTCAATGTGAGTTCTTGCCGGTAACCCATTCGACCCCCAAAGGCTTAATTTCAGCAATTCGTACACCTCAAGGCCTCATCTTGCATTCAAGTGACTTCAAGTTAGACAATACCCCTGTGGATGGAAGAATCACAGACCTTGACCGCATTACCGCTTTGTCTAAAGACCCAGGAATTCGACTCCTACTATGCGATTCGACCAATGCAGAGCTGAGGGGATCCAGCATCTCCGAATCTGAAGTAGGCGATGGGTTGGAAGAAATATTCAAGAAATTTCAGCAGGAACGAATAATCGCAACATGCTTTTCAAGCCACATCCATCGAATCCAGCAAATTATTGATATTTCAAGAGAACAGGGGAGAAAAGTAGCCACTCTGGGATTCTCAATGGAAAGAAACATTTCTCTTGCACGAAGCCTAGGCGTGCTTTCAGTGGCAGAAGATGATTTAGTGGAAATCTCTGAGATTGAAACCTACCCTAAGAATCAAATTTGCGTGATCAGTACAGGATCGCAAGGGGAACCAAGATCATCCTTAAATTTATCAGCTCAAAATTCTGGAAAGTGGCTACGTATTGACGAAAATGACGTAATCATTTTCTCTTCAAGAACCATTCCAGGGAACGAGAAGCGAGTAGATCGTCTAATAAATAATCTCATTAGCCTAGGAGCCTCAGTAGTGAATGATGAGAATCTGAATACGCACACATCTGGGCATGGGCAGCGAGAGGAGCTCAGTGAACTCCATCAGGCCGCCAAACCAGAATGGTTTGTTCCTGTGCATGGCGAATTACGCCACTTAGTGGCCCACAGGGAACTTGCAATAGAGATTGGGACTAGTTCAGAGAACGCACTACTAGCCACCGATGGGGATCAAATCGTCATGGAAGATTCAGGACTAACTCTGAACAAAGATAAATGCCAAGGACATTATATTTTTTCACAAGGATCTATCGTTGAAACTCGACACGACCTATTCAAAGACCGCAACATTCTAGGGAAAGAAGGTTGTGTTATAGCAAGAGTCTCAATAAGCGAAAAGGATAAAACATTAATAGGGGCTCCATCGGTTATTAGTAAAGGCTGGCTTAATCCAGATATATCAGGGCTCCACGAGCAAGAAATTGAAGATCAACTATCCTTTGAGCTGAATTTATTTCTTCAAAGTAGGAAAGAGCTCACTCAAGAAGTTTTGGAACAAAAAGTTAGGCGAGTCACAGGAACAATCGTTAACGATTCCACAAAACGGCGACCAATGATTATCCCTATGGTTGATATTTTGTCCTAACTTAACTCTTCTCTCAAGTTGAGGTTTCAATGCGCGCTATGACTAAATTCCGAGCACTTTAGTGTTACCGTTGGCGTATTGTGGCTAAATCAAAAAAGCAGGAAAAAGCACAGGAAAAGGGCCAAAAACTCGACAAGGTAAAATCGAAAAGGTCAACTAATTCTGATAGCGGTATTACCTCCAGCAACTCGAAGCAAGAAAGCAAGCAAAAGAAATCTGCAGTAAGTGCTCTCAATGGATCGCTGAAATCAGCTTTTGGTGGGCACAAATCAGACTTAATCAGCCTTGGACTAATAGTAATCGGGATCGTGGCTGCTTTAGGCCTATATTTCGGTACCGCAGGTGTGGTCGGTCAGGCAATTGGCCCTTGGCTTTTTCGTGCATTATTTGGGTACATAGGTTTCATTGCCCCTGCCGCTCTTGTATTCGGGGGGCTCTACCTGATTTTTGAATCTCCATCTACTAATTCTGAAGATCATCAGGGTGATCAAACTCCAAGAACAGCTTCAATCCTGATAGGGACTTTACTAATTTTCATAACAATATGCGGTATCAGTCACTTAAATACAAACGCCAATTCATATAATCTCTCGGACCTTAGCGAATTAAAGAACGGTGGTGGGATCCTAGGATATCTAGCTGGAGCTCCACTACGAGCAGCCTTTGAACAGGTAGCTGCAGTGTTTATCCTCCTTGCGGTCGGTTTTGTAGGGATCATCCTAGTGACGGGGATGACATTCAAAGAAGCTCTCTCACGCTTATGGCTCTTAATTAAAACTATCTCCACAAAAGTGGCTAATTCAGTGAGACTTGCTATGGGTGAAACTAAAGACGAAATAGCTCAAAGAACCGGAACGCCAGATAATCCGGTAATCCAAATTGACGGCGAAGCGCGCCTCTTGAACGAAACTAAAAGAAATGGTCGTTCAGAAAAAGAAAACTCCAAAGAAAACCCAACAGCTGACTCTAAGGAAGATGAGAATTTGGCTGAGCAGAAAGAAAAAGATGATTCACGCAAAAGAAAAGAAACAGCTCGGGACTCAATCACTTCCACCAAGCAACTTGAAATTGAACTTGGCCCAGCTGCAAAAGGTTCAATCTGGAAACTACCTTCCGAGAAAATCCTCGCTCGTTCAACTTCCCAAGATATCAATGAAAACCTTGTTGAGGAGAGAGGGCGGGTACTCGAAAGGGCTCTTGCAGCACACGGCGTAGAAACCAGGCTCGTTGGCATGGTAGTTGGTCCTACTGTTACAAGGTATGAATTGGAACTCGGAGAAGGCGTGAAAGTTTCACGCGTTACATCATTGAATAAAGATATTGCATATGCCATGGCGTCTGCAGATGTGCGCATCCTAGCGCCGATACCTGGAAGGCAGGCGATAGGAATAGAAGTGCCCAATAATGAACGGCAGGTTGTCGCTCTTGGAGATGTTCTGAGCTCTGTTGAGGCTAAAAGAGCAACTCATCCGCTAGACGTTTCTGTGGGAAGAGATATAAACGGCAAATCTATCATTATGAACTTATCGAAAATGCCCCACATTTTAATAGCCGGCGCAACAGGAGCTGGAAAGAGCTCATGTATCAATAGCATTGTTACCTCGGCGTTAATGCGCTCGACTCCAGAAAATTTACGGATGATACTCATTGATCCTAAAAGAGTGGAAATGTCACAATACGAACGCGTTCCCCATTTACTCACTCAACCGGTGGTAGATCCGAAGAAAGCGGCAAATGCCCTCCAATGGACTTGTAGAGAAATGGATAGACGTTATGAACTGCTCGCCGAAGTTAAATTCAGAGACATAGCCGGATATAACGCCGCTTACGACAAAGGCTCAATTCAAGCCCCTCCCAGCGCCATTAATCCTGACGGAAGTCCCAAAACCTACAGTCGATTACCCTTCATTCTTGTCGTAATAGATGAGCTGTCAGATTTAATGATGGTAGCTCCTAGAGACGTAGAGGATTCCATTTGTAGGATTGCACAAAAAGCAAGAGCAGTCGGAATCCATTTGGTTGTTGCTACCCAGCGTCCATCAACAAATGTCATAACCGGGGTGATTAAAGCAAACATACCTGCGCGTATCGCTTTCGCAGTCTCAAGCTTGACAGATAGTCGAGTTATTCTCGATCAAGGTGGAGCGGAAAGATTAGTAGGGCAGGGAGACATGTTGTTATTGGACCCTAAATCATCCAGTCCTCACAGGATACAAGGTGCGTGGGTTAGCGAAGATGAGATAAGGCGTGTCGTAGGGGTATGGAAAAGACAATCAGCGCAATTAAAGGATGAAGCAGCGATAGATGGAATTAGCACCGAACCCACAATTACTGATGCGCCTTCAAATGCTTCAGCAGACCTGATTCCTGGAGGAACCTCAGGAGACTCAGACGACGACGAACTATTGCTCAAAGCAATAGAATTAGTCGTTGAATCACAACTGGGGTCAACCTCTATGTTGCAGAGAAAGCTTCGAGTAGGATTTGCTCGCGCAGGTAGAATCATGGATTTACTAGAAGATCGAGGCATAGTCGGCCCAAGTGAGGGATCAAAGCCCAGAGAGGTGCTAATCACCGCAGATGAATTGAATCAACCCAATGAACCCGACGAAAGCCCCTTTTAAAGCTAGGCCTAAATGCTCATTGACCTCGCATTTGTGATCGTAGGAATAGTAGTACTTGTTAAATCTGCTGATTTCTTAGTTGAATCCTCAAGTGATTTAGCAACCAAGTTAGGTATATCTGCTGTCGTGGTTGGGGCGATCATTGTAGGTTTTGGAACGAGCATGCCAGAAATGGCAGTTTCAACAACCGCTGCTGTGAGAGGAGACATTGACCTGGGTATAGGGAATGTTGTCGGATCAATCATCGCTAATTTAACATTGGTTATCGGGGCCACAACATTCGCAGCAAAGATCCCACTACCTAGATATTTCCTCCGATTCCACATCCCGCTATCAATGAACGCTGTCTTCTGGTTCTTTGTCTTTGCGCAGAATGGTTTTAGGCGCTACGAGGGTTTTATCCTTCTAGGAATGCTTCCCATATCTTTATGGTTGATATTAAGAGACGCAAGGAAGGAGCGAAGCAATAACACTGATCCAAGCCAAGAACTCCTAACCCAAAGTCAAGGAACTAAAACACAAGGACAGATTCTAGATGGCAGTATTATCTTGGCCTCGTTGGTTGGGGTAATTGGCTCATCTTATTACATAACCGAGGGAGCTGTAGGCTTAGCAGAAGAATGGGGAGTAGGAAGTGGCTTTGTCGGAGCTAGTCTCGTGGCTATTGGAACGTCTCTTCCGGAGTTGGTTGCGTCAATTGTTGCTCTGCGTAAAGGAAAGTCGGAAATAATAATAGGTACAATTTTGGGGTCAAATGTTTTCAATGGAGTAGCAATTGGCGCAGCGATAGGGATATTCGGGCCCGGCGAAATGAATGATACGAAAATAATTGGATGGTTATCCGCATTGTTAATTTTACTCGCAGCAGTAACCTGGAGCTATAAATCATTTAGTCAAAAGCCAATGGGAAAGCTTGCTGGATTTGGATTATTATCCATCTACCTCTTCTGGCTAGTTTTCGTAGGTATTTGAAACCGATGCCTTCCAATCCTTTTTAGGGATCTGGTGGATACCATCAACCTATGAGTGAAAGCTATTGGATAGAAACTTTAGGATGCCCCAAAAATGAGGTTGATAGCGAAAAGCTCGAAGGAACCTTATTAAACGGTGGGATGACTTTGGCTGACTCGCCTGAGTTAGCTGACCTTGTTGTCGTAAACACCTGCGCGTTTATAGAAGACGCACGTAAAGAAAGTGTTGATACGATCTACCAACTTAATAGCGTTCGTAACCCCGACTCTGAACTGGTTGTAACAGGTTGTTTAGCAGAGCGCTATGGTTCTTCCTTAGAAGAGGCACTTGGAAATGACGTAAACTCCGTAGCAGGATTCGGAGTTCCAGTTACTCTAACGAAAAAGCAAAACACCTCAGAATTTGACCTACTCAACCTTCCTCGTCCGGCCTCAAATAGGCCTTGGGGGTATGTCAAAGTGGCTGAAGGGTGTGACAGAATTTGTGGATTTTGTTCTATTCCCTCTTTTAGGGGCCCGCAGCGGTCACGATCAGTGAGTGCCATACTCGCAGAGATCGAGAGTATGGATTTGTCCGAAGTTGTTCTTATCGCTCAGGATCTAGCATCTTACGGGAGAGACCTTAACGAAACAGCGAACATGCAGGAACTATATGAACAAGTAAGTAAGGTTGTGAAGTGGGTTCGACTGCTTTACCTATATCCTTCAAGTTTAAACGAAGGTTTAATAGAGACAATAGGCTCAAGCCCTGTCCCATATTTCGATCTTAGTCTCCAGCACGTATCCCAACCCCTTCTAAGAAAAATGAGGCGATGGGGCAATTATCAAAAATTCACAGAAACCATTAATCGCATTCGGTCACTCAATGATAAGGCCGTCTTTCGCACGAATTTTATTATCGGCTATCCGGGAGAAACCGAGAGCGACCATGACGCCTTATTGAGATTTGTTGAAGAGAATAGAATTGACTGGTGTGGATTTTTTGCTTTTTCGCGCGAGGAAGGGACATATGCTTATTCGTTAGAGGATCAGGTTGATAAAGCATTGATGAGTGAGCGTTTGCTAGAACTATCTGAGTTACAGGACTCGATTGTTTCAGCCAAACGAGATGAAATTATTGGAGAGGGCGTAGACATATTGGTAGATGAGGTTGGAATCGCTCGAAGTTATAGGGAGGCGCCTGAAATTGATGGAATCATTAAGGTCTCAAGTCACCTTCCTGTAGGAGAGTTTGCTAGTGTAAAAATCGTAGAAGCCATTGGTACTGATGTGGTTGCGATTTAATCTGAGATGATTTGACGAGTTTTGCAGTTCCCCCAAAGGAAATCTGAATGCATAATTTAACACCTGCAAATTTAATAACAATAACTCGGATACTAGTATCTCCAATTCTATTCATTGTTATTCTCTCTGCAGAAGGTGAAAACGGGGCATCGTGGACTGCGTTTATTTTTGGATTCGTCTTAGGCATAAGCGATGCTTTTGACGGAGTGCTTGCCAGAGCTACTGACAGCGAAACTAAATTAGGGGCTTTTCTAGATCCTCTTGCTGACAAAGTAGTAGTTCTAGGGTGCATGTTCTCCTTATTGGCAATTGGACGTTTCCAGTACTTACCCGTTTTGATCATTGCAGCACGAGAAATCGGCATCTCAACGTTTCGAGTTATGAAAGCACGCCAAAAGGTTATTATCCCTGCTTCTAAGCTTGCTAAATGGAAAACATTTGCACAAGGGTCAGCACTACTACTTGCAGTGCTTCCACCCTTAAAGGACAACGATTGGCTTGTGACTACCATTCTGTGGTTCGCTGTCCTGATGACTGTGGTGACAGGTTGGCAGTACGTGCGCAACAGCAGTTTGGTGACAGCAGCATCGAAAGAAGGTCAAATCTAATGAAAAGAATCAGTTGTGAAGTGGTAGCTGTAGGCACAGAACTTCTTTTAGGTCAGATCGTCGATACCAACTCTTCCTGGATAGGTGAACAACTGGCCTTATCCGGCATCGATAGTTTCTTCCAAACAAAAGTGGGGGATAATCCTGACCGAATCAAAAGCGTCTTGAGTCAAGCGGTAGAGAGGTCAGATTATGTCATCGTATGCGGAGGTTTAGGACCTACGCAGGATGATTTGACAAGGGATATGATTGCCGAGTTGATGGGTGTTGAACTTAGACTAAATGAAGAATTGGTTGACAAAATAACAGCAATGTTCTCAAGCCGAAATAGGGCTATGCCTGAGAACAACTTGAGACAGGCGATGGTCCCTGAAGGGGCCGAAGCACTACCCGTCATGCCGGGAACAGCGCCCGGTTTAAAGGCAAAAGTCAACAGTGCCACAATTTATGCTGTTCCTGGAGTTCCTTGGGAGATGAAACAAATGGTGACAGCCTGTATTCTCCCAGACATTAGGGTTGAAACTGG
>DBHP01000061.1:32359-46275 GCA_002295705.1 Candidatus Neomicrothrix sp. UBA825
CTTTCAAGCAATATAAAGCGTCTTGATAATGAAGGAACAGCAACTATTGCATTTCTGGCAAGTGGTGTTGAGGGTCTAAAAATTAGAATTACTGCAAAAGGTGATAGCGAAGAATCAGTTAATGCAATACTTGAAGCCGAAGCTGAGATGGTAGCAGATGCTATCGGGGATGAAATTATCTTTTCGCGCGATGACCAATCTATGGAAGCAACAATAATTCAGTTATGCCGAAGCCAAGGTTTAAGTCTAGGTCTTGCAGAGTCAATGACGGGGGGACTTATCGCTAGTAGGATAACCAGCCAACCGGGTTCCAGTGATGTTTTTAAAGGAGCGATAATCCCATACTCAACTGATATCAAGCAAAGCATATTAAAAGTTCCTGAAGGTCCCGTCATATCCAAAGCGGCAGTTGAACAGATGGCCAAAGGTGCATGCACCATTTTAAATTGTGATATATCCGTTGCAGTTTCTGGAAATGCCGGTCCAACTGCCAGCGAGGATGAAGTGGGTAGAGTGTGGATGGCTACGTCAGTAGATGGGATCGTTGAATCATTCACAGTGAAATGGCCATTCGACCGAGAACGAGTTCGCCAATTCACCACTATTTCAGTACTGAATGCTCTACGACTCCGTTTGAACAGTCGTCAATAACCTATCGTCTGTCCACCTATCCAGAAAAGCTAGCAAATTAGCAAAAATTTCATTTCTGTGCTCGGCGATCATGTTAGTACCATGCTGTTGCCCCTCAAGTACCAAAAACTGTGTAGCCGCTGCTGCAGACTCTACCTTTCTTGCATCTGAATAATATTGTGAGTCATTTTCGGCAACTATAAGAAGTAGTGGAATCACCATTGATTCAACAGCAGTTAGAGCATTAATCTTCCCAAAAACTGCTGGAGGGGAGAGTGCGGCTACTCCCTGCACTTGTGATTCAGAAGCTAACTCAATAACTGCTGTTCCGCCCATAGAAGCTCCAATGAGGACAACTTGTTTTGCGCCCTTTGCCCGCATGTATGCAATAGCGGCTTCAAGGTCTCGATCCATTCTCGTGTCTTTTATTCCAGTGGATTTTCCGTAGCCACGAAAATCAAATGTCAAAACCTTATAGCCAGATTCGGCTATGAATCTAGCAAACGGGAACCATGAGGTCTGGTCTCGGCCACGCATATGCGTCAAAATTACTGCAATTTCCCCAGACCCGAATACAGACCCCCAAAGGTCTTCAGAATCTTCAGTGCGAAAGCGTATAATCTCATCAACTCCTGATGTTTTAGCATCATCATCATTTATGGACTGTGCCAAAGGATCAACTTCAGGTGGGCCGTCATCAGACGCACAGGCTGTGACAGGTATATGGGTAATACTGAGAATTACCATCCCCACCAAAAGCGACTTCAAGATTATTTCCGTTTAGTTTTGGCCGTCAAGCGGCTTGAGGCTAAGCGAGGCGGAATTCATACAAAATCTCTCCCCAGTTGGTGGTGGGCCATCATTGAATATGTGACCTAAATGAGCTCCACAGTTGCCACATAGAGCCTCAATGCGTGTCATTCCATGGGAATTATCAATTTCCCTCTTGACCGCACTATTACCAACTGCCTCAAAGAAGCTTGGCCAACCTGTTCCTGAGTCAAACTTTGTTTCACTCGCAAAGAGTTCAACATCACAAACTATGCAATGGTAACGTCCAACTTCTTTGGTATCCCAATAGCAACCTGTGAATGCACGTTCCGTTCCTGCATGCTGAGTAACGAAATACTGTTCATCCGTTAGGCGCTCACGGATTTCTTCCTCATTCTTTTCGTACTGCAAAATAAACCTTCCTTCAGCAAAGAATACTAGACACTGCGCCTATTCTAATGCCATCAAAGTTTTTTGCCGATATCGTTGACCGAACAGACGTTCGTAATTACACTAATGTAATAGGATAGTGTCACACCCCCAAATTAAGGTGCGAAAAGTAAACCAATTCAATCAAACCGAGAAAAGTAGGTAGAAAATGGATAATGAGAAAGCTCTAGATCTAGCACTAGGCCAAATAACAAAACAATTCGGCGAAGGCGCAGTAATGAAAATGGGCGAGAAAGCCACTATGAATATAGAGTCAGTGCCGACAGGTGCGCTGGCTCTTGATCTAGCACTTGGAGTCGGCGGACTTCCACGAGGAAGAGTAACAGAAATTTACGGCCCTGAATCATCAGGAAAATCAACGCTCGCAACCCATGTTGTTGCGGAAGCTCAAAGGAATGGTGGAATATGCGCTTACATTGATGCTGAGCATGCAATGGATCCTGTGTATGCAAGGGCTATTGGCGTTGATGTTGACGAACTACTAATTTCGCAACCTGATACTGGAGAACAAGCACTTGAGATAGTGGACACATTGGTTCGATCTGGCGCAATTGACGTGATAGTCATAGACTCGGTTGCTGCCTTAACTCCAAAAGCTGAATTAGAAGGCGAAATGGGCCAAAGCCATGTTGGTCTTCAGGCTCGCTTGATGTCGCAAGCACTTCGCAAATTGACCAGTAATCTCAATAAAACAAAGACTATATGCATATTTATTAACCAACTTCGCGAGAAGATCGGTGTTATGTTCGGCTCTCCGGAAACAACCCCCGGCGGTAGAGCATTGAAATTTTATTCCTCTGTTCGACTTGATATCAGGCGAATAGAGTCGCTTAAATCTGGTGTTGAGATCGTAGGGAACAGGACACGAGTGAAGGTTGTTAAAAATAAATGCGCTCCTCCGTTCCGCCAAGCCGAATTTGACATCATGTATGGAAAAGGAATTAGCCGTGAAGGTTCTCTCCTTGACACTGGCGTTGAGATGGATATTGTTACCAAATCTGGAGCTTGGTATACATATGAAGGAGAACAGCTAGGTCAAGGTCGTGAAAATGCCAAGTCTTTCTTAAGTGGCAATCCAGAAATCATGATGGAAATTGAAAATAAAATCTGGGCAATCGTGAATCCAGACGATGAACAGGATTCGTTTACTTCAGCCGATGATGAACCAATTTCAATAGAAGAATAAATTCTCAACAGACTTTCATTTGAAGGAGTTATTTTCCTCTACCCTTAGATAGATGAAAAGAAATTACACCATCCAAACTTATGGATGTCAGATGAATGAAAACGATTCTGAACGTATTGCCGGATTACTTGAGACAGCTGGGCTAACTCGCACAGCTCAGGTTGAGAATGCCGACGTTGTGGTGATCAACACTTGCTGTATACGAGAGAATGCAGATAACAAGTTTTACGGACACTTAGGTAATTTGAAGAAGCTCAAAGAAGAGGATCCTTCAAAGAAGATCATGGTTGGAGGTTGTTTGGCGCAAAAGGATCAAGAGACGATCCGTGATAGAGCACCTCATGTAGATGTAGTTTTCGGTACCCATAATCTCGAAAGAGTTACTGAGCTTTTGTTAGCAAGCGAGAATGGTCCGATTGTTGAAATCCTAGATCCTGCTCCACACGATCTGGATACCTTAGCGACCGAACCACTACCCACCCGTCGAGAAGTGGATCATGCGGCATGGCTTACAATTCAAACTGGATGCGATAACTCCTGCGCGTTTTGCATAGTCCCTCAAGTGCGAGGCCCCGAAGTCAGCAGACCATTCAATGATTTGTTGAATGAAGCCGAGAGTTTAGTTAAAGACGGTGTATCGGAAATAACCCTACTGGGACAAAACGTAAATAGTTATGGGCGAGATATCACCGTGAAGTTAAGAGGGCAGGAGCCGCAAACAGATGATCTACATTTAGCTGGCGAGAGATGGAATGCTAGAGAAAAAAGATCTGCAAGCCCGTTGTTTGCTGATTTACTTCGAGAGGTCGGGAATATCGAAGGCCTTCGGCGCGTCCGTTACACCAGTCCCCATCCAAAAGATATGAGGGAAGATGTTATGGAAGCAATGGCGCAAACAGAAAGTATCTGTGAACATCTACATTTCCCAGTCCAATCAGGTAGCGATCGAGTACTTAGCAAGATGCATAGGGGATACACAGCGGAGCGGTATCTCTCGAAACTGTTGCAGGCAAGAGCGATTATTCCTGATCTAGCAGTTACGACTGACATTATTGTCGGTTTCCCAGGTGAGACGAATAAGGATTTTGAAGACACGCTAGAACTGGCAGCCACTGCTCAATTCGATAGTGCATTTACTTTTATCTTTTCTCCGAGACCAGGAACCGAAGCAGCTGAAATGCACGAAAAATTTTGTAATAAAGAGGAAGTCCAAGATCGCTATTCACGCCTTCGAGAGGTAATACAACGTTCAGGTTTAATTAAACATCAGGAAAGAATAGGGATGCAAGAAGAAGTGATAGTTGAGGGGCTTAGTAAGAAAAATAATAAGCTAACAACTGGTCGGACGAGGCAGAATAAAGTTATACACTTCCCCGGAATGAATCTCCCTATTGGAACAGTCGCAATAACACGTGTTGAAGAAGCTACACCAAATTACCTTATGGGAAGTTTGCTTGAAATAGTTGAAAAGCCCAGAATAAAAACCCGCATTCCTGTGGTAGCAGGGTGAACGAATCAATTCGAAAGCCACGATTGGCAATCGTGGGAACAACGGCTTCAGGTAAATCAAAGTTAGCGATGTCCATAGCCGAAAAGGTACAGGACTTTGAAATAGTTTCTCTTGATTCAATGCAGATATATAAACGCATGGACATCGGTACCGCAAAACCAACAAGGGAAGAACAGGCAATAATTCCCCACCACATGATAGATATTGTTGAACCGCACGAGGAGTATACGATTAGCCAGTTTCAGATTGAAGCCCAACGCGCGATTGACGAGATTGATAGTAGGGGAATGCTGCCTTTGCTTGTTGGAGGTACAGGGCTGTATTTAAGAACCATCATTGATGAGTTAGATATACCAGGACAATTTCTCAAAACTCGCCAAAAGCTTGAGTCAAATCCCAACACTGCGGAGCTTTACCAGAAACTCTCAGAGTTAGATCCACTTGCTTCCACACGAATGGAACCGAATAATCGACGAAGAGTTATCCGAGCGCTTGAAGTGACAATAGGAAGCGGAATGAAGTTCTCCAGCTATGGACCTGGCCTTTCAGTTTATAAAGAGAGCGCTTACGAAATAATCGGTTTGCGTTGGGAACGTGCTGAGATCGATCGTCGGATAACTGCAAGATTTTATGTCCAAATGGAATCTGGATTTTTAAATGAATGTGAAAGGCTTTTTGATAGCAAAGATCCATTATCACGTTCCGCTTCTCAAGCGCTGGGGTACAAACATCTGTTCCAATACATCAAGGGAGAATGTTGCTTAGATGAAGCCGTTGAGGCAGCGATCAAGGATACGAAAAAGTTCGCACGAAAACAAGAAAGATGGTTTCGTCGTGACCCAAGAATAAACTGGATTGATATAAACGACGATGTAGTTGAATCATTGCCCCAGATCCTAAAGGTACTTGGAAAATGAAAATCAAAAAATTTCACGGATTAGGAAACGAATTTCTTCTCACCTCAGTCCGCTCACTCCCGAAAAATCCATCTAGTATTGCTAAATTTCTCTGCGACTATACAAAGGGTCCCGGGGCAGATGGTTTAATTTTTAGTTTGCCTGCAGAAGATGAGAATATCCACGCTCAAATGGCTTTATTCAATTCCGATGGTTCGCCAGCGGAAATCTCTGGTAATGGGCTGCGATGTCTTGCTCACCATATTTACATGACTCAAAAGGAAAATAAAATTATTCAAATTCGCACCGATGCCGGAAACAGAAAAGCAGAGGTCAAGCATGTAAACGAAAATCAAACGATTATCCGAACAGATATGGGTATTCCGGTGTTAGGTCAAAACCTAACTAATAATGAGCTAAATGAAAAAGTAAGCCTAGCAGCCACAAAAGCAGGATATGTCAACGTGGGTAATCCCCACATCGTCATTTTATTCGAGAGTTTAGGATCAACAGATGTTGCTGAACTCGGATCCTCAGTAGAGAAAGCCTGTAGTGAAACGGGAATAAATGTCCATTTGATAGAGATCATTAACCGATCCTCAATCTCAATGCTTACATGGGAAAGGGGAGTCGGTGTAACGAAAGCATGTGGAAGCGGTGCCATTGCGTCCGCTTGTAAAGCTCAAAGCTGGGGATTAGTTGAAGACAAGGTCAAAGTAAGGATGCCCGGAGGTGAAGCCCTAGTCGAAATTGAAAGTGATGCCGTGTACCTTACAGGTGAATCAGAATTTTTAGAGAACTATGAGGTGGACCTAGGTGCCTGATAGTCACTCAGTGACTCCACCTGACTCCCATCGAGGTGGATTTGGAGAACAAGGAGGTGAGGAGAGAGGTTTCATTGACCGGTCTTTTCGGGAAAGAATAATCATTGTGGGTTTAGACACAGGTAATGAAAAGGACTTATCGATTGCTGCGCAAATGGACGAATTAGAAAGACTTGTGTCAACAGCAGGGGCCGACGTAGTTCACCATGTAGTTCAAAGACGGGAATCACCAGATCCTGCGAGCTTTATAGGGAAAGGGAAAGTGCAAGAAATATATGAACTTGCTGAGAAGTACGATGTTGATACTATCGTCTTTAACGATGAGCTCTCCCCAGCCCAGCAGAATAACTTAGAAAAGGCTTTTAAGCGATCAGCTATAGACAGAACAGCAGTTATTCTTGATATTTTCGCTCAGAATGCCAGCACCCCTGAGGGGAAAGCCCAAGTTGAACTAGCCCAGCTACAATATCTCCTTCCCAGATTACGTGGCCGAGGTGTAGCTTTAAGTCAGCAAGGTGGCGGGATAGGAACCAGAGGTCCGGGGGAAACAAAGCTAGAGGTAGATCGTCGGCGACTAGTACGCAAAGTTCATTACTTGCAAAAGCAGTTGAATGAGATTTGTCTAGCGAGAAAAAATCAATCAAAACGAAGGCGAAAGTCTGTCAACCAGTCAATTGCAATTGTCGGATACACTAACGCAGGAAAATCAACTCTGCTGAACTGCCTCACTCAATCTCACGACGACGCCCTGGTTGCCGACCGCCTCTTCGCAACGCTTGACCCAATAACGCGAGCACTGCAGTTACCAGGAGGGGAAAGAATCTTTGTAAGCGATACAGTCGGCTTTGTTCGGAACCTTCCGCATCATCTAGTGGAAGCTTTCAAAACTACTCTAGATGTAGTAGCAGAGGCTGATCTTCTTGTGCATGTGGTTGATGGAAGTAATCCAGATGCAAGCAAGGATATAGCTGCAGTGCGAATGGTGCTGGCTGAGATAGGGGCAGCAGAGTTACCAGAATTGATCGTTTTCAACAAAGCAGACGTAGCTGGAGAAGGGTCAGTATTTGTAGATTATCCTGAAGCAGTTCAAATCTCAGCTAAAACAGGTGAGGGAGTTGAAAAGATGATGTCAAAGCTTAGCGATCTCCTTCGTGCAAAGCTCGCGGTATATGAATTAGCGATACCGCTATCAAGAGGCGATTTAATAGCGCAAGTTCATCGCGAAGCTCAGGTACTCATTGAAGATGTTCAGGGCGATACACTAGTTATGCGAGCCAGGCTTGACTCATATGCCAGAGCTCGGCTTCGGAATCACATCAAAGGGGAAGCGAATGAAACAATTTAAACTCCCCCCATATCCTTACGACCTGTTGGAACCGCACAGAGAAATTGCTGGAAGGCATATCGGTGGTTTAGTTGACCTTTCCGTAGGCACGCCATGCGATTCCCCGCCACAGGATGTAGTGGAAATGCTTTCGAACTCGAACTCTGAAAAAAGCTACCCAAAGTCAACTGGCTCAGAAGAATACCTCAATGCATGCCGAGCGTGGCTGACGAGGAGACTGAACGTCAAACCTGAATATAGTGAGAGCATTGCGGGATGCATCGGGACAAAAGAGTTTGTTGCTTCCGTTCCAAACGACCTTCGACTGAAATCACCAGAAAAGGATACAGTACTTTATCCTGCGATTAGTTACCCGTCGTATGCAATGGGTGCAGAATTGGCAGGGTGTAGAGCAGTTCCGGTGCCCGTAGACAATAAATTAAGACTTGATTTATCAAAGGTAGATCAAGAAGATGTAAAAAGAGCTCTACTCCTATGGATTAACTCACCATGTAATCCAACTGGTGTCTTGGAGAATATTCAATCGTTAGTTCAATGGGGAAGGAGCAATGACGTCCCTATTTTCAGCGATGAGTGCTACGTAGAATTTACTTGGGAACAAGGATCCGAGACAATCTTGCATCACGGTAACGAAGGGGTAGTCGCAGTCCATTCTTTATCCAAACGTTCAAACTTAGCGGGTATTCGAGCCGGATTCTATGCTGGGGACCCAAATATCGTACACTGGCTTAGTGAGGTCCGAAAACATAGTGGAAAGATGATTCCAGGTCCTGTCCAAGCTGCATCAGCACTTGCTTGGAGTGATGATACCCACGTAAATTTGCAGCGAGATGTATATAAAAGCAGGCTTAAGACCCTTACAGACTTATTCCAGAAGTTGGGTTATTCAGTAAATATCCCTGAAGGTGCGTTTTACCTATGGGCAGGAAAGGATGGACTTAACTGCTGGGACATAATCTCTAAACTCGCCGCCGAGTTTGGTGTACTAGTCACTCCAGGAGATTTTTTTGGACCGAATTGCTCCAAAAATATCCGCATTGCTGCAGTTCAACCAGAACCAGTGATCACCCTACTCAAGGATAGAATTCACACACATTTGTCCTGAAAGAACAAGTACAATGTGTCTATGTCGGAAGAAAAGACTGAACTAACTGATCTCTTCAAATTGACACATGAACTGGTGTGCATACCGTCAGAGAGCTTTGAAGAGAAAAAAATAGTAGATTTTATCGCAGATAAGTTATCCGAAGCTAGCTGGTTAAATGTAACCAGAATTGGCGATAATATAGTTGCCAAAACAGGTGACAAAAAAGAGATGCGGCTGCTATTGGGTGGGCATACAGATACCGTCCCAGCGCAAGGAAATGACCAAATAAGGCTCTCGGAGGATTCTATATGGGGAATAGGATCTGCCGATATGAAAGGTGGAATCGCTATCATGCTATCCCTAGCCCTCAACGTCCCAGAGAGCGCCGTTGACATGACCTATGTCTTTTATGCTCGCGAAGAAGTGGCGCATAAGCACAACGGACTGCTTGAAATAGAAGCTAACCAACCTGAATTGCTCCTTGCTGATCTAGCAATACTTGGCGAACCTACCTCGGGAAATATTGAAGCAGGATGTCAGGGAACAATGAGATTTACGCTTGAACTGAAAGGGGAACGAGCTCACACGGCTCGGCCATGGATGGGCAGGAATGCGATTCACAGGCTGTCAGGCGTATTGACTGCAATAGAAGACTATGAAAGCAGACATCCTATAATTGAAGGTTGTCAATACCGAGAAGCATTGCAAGTAGTGAAAGTTGAAGGAGGAATAGCAGGAAATGTTGTCCCTGATTCGAGCACTTTGACAATCAATCACCGCGTGGCCCCAGACCGGAGTCTCGATAAAGCCGAGAAAGAGATTAGAGACCTGCTAGAACCCTTCATGGAACCTGCGGACGAACTCACAGTAATAGATGCTGCCCCTCCAGCTAAACCTGGACTATCTAATCCAATAATAGCCTCAATGATTGAAACGCATCAGCTCAATGTCCAAGCAAAATTAGGATGGACAGACGTGGCTTTCTTTGATCAAAAAGGGGTACCAGCGGCTAATTTCGGGCCTGGGGACGCTACTTTAGCGCACACAAGCAACGAACAAGTAAAGCGCTCATCAATTGAACAATGTTATTTAGCGTTGAAGCAAATTATCACAGAAGGTGTCTAAAGTTTTCGTAGGACGGAGACGACCTTTCCATAGATCATTATTTCATTCGGTGAAAATCGCATCGGTGACATCGTTGGATTTGCGGGGGTGAGAATAATCTGGTCGTTACTCTGACTGAAGCTTTTGACTGTCGCCTCGTCATTTGGGATTCCAGCTACTACCACGTCTCCATCATTTGCTGTTGGTTGTTTTGAAGCGACGACAAAGTCGCCATCAAGAATTCCAAGCTCGATCATCGAGTCGCCCCTCACTCGAAGCATGAAGAGATCTCCTTCACCGGTGAAATCTGAAGGCAGAGGCATGACTTCTTCAATATTTTCGGCGGCCAGGACCCCTGTCCCGGCAGCGACATCCCCAACCACAGGCACATGAGTAACTGGTCTTCGGTCTATGATAGCTCCTGAGCCAGCATCCCAATGGACTTCAATCGCTCTTGGCTTAGTTGGGTCTCGACGAATGTAACCGCGATCTTGGAGGGTGCTTAGATGCGTGTGAACTGTGGCAGGGGAGTTTAAGCCTACTGCTTTACCTATCTCTCTTACAGTTGGTGGGAAGCCATTCTCATTTATCGTTTGGTCAATGAATTCGAGAATTTTCCTTTGGCGGGGGGTTGGTTCAGTGCTGGACATAAAGCTCCTCTAATCTACAAATCTAAATTACAAGGTTGTAACCGAACATATGTTCGTATATAGTTGAACATATGTTCGTAGAACTAATGTTCGCCGAACAATTGTTCGGTGTCAAGTAATTAGAGAAGAAATGTCACACCGCTCTGAGAGGATCAGAATATGCATAACACACTAAACTTCAACCCCAAATTAGAAAAGAACTACAACGATCAGCTTACCTTCTGCATAGATAGGCCTATTTCTGAACATTGCATAGTTACTCCAAGCAAATCCCCCCAAAACACGCCAAACTCAGTTCAGTCTCGTAAGCATCAATATGGAATCCGCAGAGTAGTAGCAGGGGCCATTCTCTCAATTATTGGGGCACTTGTCTGGACTGTATTAGCTCATGTTGCCGGGCTGAATAACGACAGCGTAGGAGCGGATATATCTCCCAACGCTCCACAAGAAATATATGTCGTTCAGTCCGGCGACACTCTTTGGTCCATTGCCATGACTTTCGATACTGATGGAGACCCCAGAGACACCATTGACCGATTGGCGGAATTAAATGGTGGAAGCAATCTCTATATCGGGCAAAGGTTACTCCTAAGCAACTGATGAAAAGCATTTGAACGAGTCAACGATTAGCGAGACTCATTTGAATCATCTTTTCCGAAGATAACGATAAAATATGAAATTATTGACTTCAATCCTTCTCGCCTCCTCCATATCCCCATCAGGGTAGCTTTTGTCCGTAGTAACCAACTCCCCACTCGCATCATCTGAATGGAAAGGGCTAACTGTGACACATAATTCGTCGAAGAGATCCGCACTAACTAGCTGCTTGTTGATAGAGGGGCCTCCCTCCACTAAGACAATCCCTCCTTTTCCTAAAGTTAAAGCATTAATGGCTTTCCTGAAATCAACCCGCTCTTCCCCAGATAAGACAATGTCATATTTCTTTGCAAGGCTCTCCCTTTTCTTTACGGGAGATGCTTCTGAAGTGACCAAGATAGGAGAGTACAGTTCTGATGCAAAAAGGGGAATTTCAGGATCGATTTCTAAACTGTTACTCACAACAGCCACCCTAGGTAATCGGTCTTTCCCAGAACTGTTGCGAAACGCTTCCAATTCGTCATCTAATTTAGGCGGGTTGTATCGTTCCTCTAAAACTGTCTTGAGTCCAACTAAAATAAAGTCAGCCATACCTCTTAAAGTCCTGAACAACTCTCGATCTTCATCGCCGCCAAGTTTCCCTGAGAGGCCATCAAGAGTAGCTAACCCGTTCGATGAGGCAATCATGTTCAACATAACCCAAGGCTTATTATCATTATGATTTCTTCTGTCGCTGAGATAAATCTCTCTGAGATCGCTTATATTTGCTTTAATCGTCGTATCTCCTCTTTTATCTGTGGAAAAAACATAAGTATTTCCACAAAGAAATCCCCATTGAATTCCTATAGTAATCCACAGTCCACTTTAGCTAGATTACATTTCAGTGACGGATCTAAACGCCTATTGGCGGAATGGTGGCAGATTGAAATGCAAAAGACAGCTTTGCTTACTTCTTGCACATCTCTTTGCTTGGGAGTTCCAAACGAAAATTATTCAAGCAGTACTTCCAACCTGTCTTTGGAGCAGGTCCGTCACAACATTCGCACTAGTTAGATTTAAAGAGGCATATATACCATGAAAGAAGACAGAGAGTCACCGTCAATAGGGTTCAGCAGACGCTTAACTGATGGAGAATCAAATCCATTTACATTGGTCGAATGGGAAAAACGAGATGTGACCATCACTAACTGGCAAGATGATTCAATTGTATTTGAACAGAAGGATGTAGAGTTCCCGACTGTCTGGTCATTCAATGCAAGTAATATAGTGACTCAGAAATACTTTTGGGGTTCACTAGATTCTGAACATAGGGAAAGGTCACTAAAAGATCTTTTGAATCGTATCGTGAACCAGATAGTCAACTGGGGAGACAAGGGTGGGTACTTTGCTAGCGATAATGAAAAGGGTGTTTTCGCTGAAGAACTAATGTCACTATTACTATTGCAAAAGGCATCATTTAACTCACCTGTTTGGTTCAATATTGGTGTACCGGATGTCCCGCAACAAAGTAGCGCTTGCTTTATTCTTTCTGTAGACGACACTATTGACAGTATTCTTAACTGGTATGTTGAAGAAGGAAAAATTTTCAAAGGCGGATCTGGGTCTGGGGCTAATCTAAGCCGAATTCGAGCTAGTTCAGAGGAAATTTCAGGCGGAGGTTCTCCGAGTGGTCCAGTAAGTTTCATGCGAGGCGCCGATGCTAGTGCTGGAACTATCAAATCCGGAGGAACGACGCGCCGTGCCGCAAAGATGGTAATGCTAGATGTTGATCATCCCGACATTGAAGAATTCATCTGGGCAAAGGCTAAAGAAGAAAAGAAGGCTCGCGTACTTACCGACGCGGGTTTTGATATGGGAATCGATGGTAAAGACCTGTTCTCTTTGCAATATCAGAATGCCAATAATTCTGTTCGAGTAACTGATGATTTCATGAATGCAGTTCTAAATAATGAAGATTGGGAATTAAAGGCTAGAACAACCGGTCAAGTAGTAAAAGTGATTAAAGCTAGAGATTTGTTCGAACAACTAGCCCAAGCATCTTGGGAATGTGCTGATCCCGGTATTCAATTTGATACGACCATCAATAGGTGGCACACGACTCCAGTAAGTGGGCGTATTAACGGTAGTAATCCCTGCAGCGAGTATGTTCACTTAGATAATTCAGCGTGTAATTTGAGCTCACTAAATCTATTGAGTTTCTTAAACGACGATAATGAGTTTGATGTCGATGGATTTAGACATGCGGTGCGAATCATGATCACGGCTCAAGAAATACTGGTATCTCCATCTGATTACCCCACAGAAACAGTAGGTGATAATGCCAGAAAGTTTCGCCAATTGGGTCTTGGCTATACAAATCTGGGCGCTTTGTTAATGGCGTTGGGCCTAGCTTATGATTCTGATGATGCAAGGAGCCTAGCTGCGTTCATCACTGCGATAATGACTGGGGAGGCATATAAAACCTCTTCTCAGATTGCTGCAAGATTAGGCCCATTTGAAGGATATGAACTGAATAAAGAGGCTATGTTGTCTGTGCTTAATGCACACAGAGAAGCAATCGCTTCTATCCCTGTCAATGAGGCGGTCCCACCTGCGCTTCGTGCTGCTGCTGTCGAGGTATGGGGTAACGTAATACGATTCTCTGAACAGAATGGTGTTCGCAACTCTCAAGTTTCCGTTCTAGCTCCAACAGGAACTATCAGTTTCATGATGGATTGCGACACAACAGGGATTGAGCCTGACCTTGGCCTGAAAAAGACAAAGACCTTAGTTGGTGGCGGAACAATGTCAATCGTTAACCAAACAATATCAAGAGCGTTAGAGACACTAGGGTATGACTTGATACAACGAGATGAGATAATTGACT
>DBHP01000061.1:46677-51493 GCA_002295705.1 Candidatus Neomicrothrix sp. UBA825
TCCATGGGTGATAATTGGATTGAGCCATTGGGTCACATAAAAATGATGGCGGCTGTTCAGCCATTTCTATCTGGTGCTATTTCCAAAACCGTGAACCTTCCGCAATCTGCTTCGGTAGATGATGTTCAAGATTTATATAAGGAAGCATGGCAGTCAGGAATAAAGGCGGTTGCAATTTATCGAGATAACTGCAAGGTTGCTCAACCTTTGACCGTTGATGGCAGCAAAGAAACCTCACCAGCTAATATTGCGAAATCTATCGGAGCCAATGTTGCACGCCCTCAAAGAGAACGCCTACCCCGATCCCGTTCAAGCAAAACTTTTGAGTTTCGTGTAGCTGACTGTAAGGGTTTTGTGACTATAGGAGAATATATTGATGGGCGACCAGGAGAGATCTTCATTCGTGTAAGCAAGCAGGGGAGTACCTTGGCTGGGATAATGGACGCATTTGCAATGGCTGTTAGTCATGGCCTGCAATACGGTGTCCCGTTAGACGCTTATGTTTCAGCGTTTGTTGGAATGAGGTTTGAGCCTGCCGGAATCACTGATGATCCCGAATTGCGAATAGCGTCAAGCCTCATTGACTATCTCTTTCGACGGCTAGCAATAGAGTATTTACCAACCTCGAGGCGAAAATCGTTAAATATAGTGACCAGCGATGAGAGAATGCAGCCAACTTTACCGGGTGTGGAAGAGATAGCAGAAGCCTCAGCTCAACAGGTGAATATTCTTCCAGACCCCCCATCCCAAGAAATTGAAGTTGACAATGAATTCATGAGTTATGACGCCCCATTCTGCATGCAATGTGGAACAGGTATGCAAAGATCTGGCAGTTGTTTCACATGTCAAAGTTGCGGATCTACCAGTGGTTGTAGCTAACACCATTTTAGAAAATAGAATACGGCTCCTGAAAGTAATCTGATGAAAGACTCATTGCGCGTAGATCTTGATCGATTGCGCTCTATAAAGGGAATGAAATGGACCAAGTATGAAAAGGATGTACTTCCGGCATTTGTAGCCGATATGGATTTTGAGCCTCCAAACTCTGCCTGTGAAGCTTTGAAAGAAATGGTGGACATGAAAGACTTCGGCTATAAATTCAACCATATTGACCATCTGATACCAGCTTGGACGAATTGGATCTCCAACCGTGATGGTCTCAAACTACCTGAGGCCCAATGCGCTGTCTTTACATCTTCAATACATGCGCTCGAAGCTGTAATGGTCTTGCACACAAAACCAAATGATGGCGTGGCTTTATTCTCTCCTGTCTATCATCCGTTTGCCAAGGCGGTTAAAAGCGCAGGACGTAAACTGATAGATATCCCGCTGCTAGAAGAGGACTGGACGATTGACATAGAGAGGTTCAACGAATTAGCTAAATCAGAAATCAAAGTTGTTCTATTTTGCCAACCACATAATCCGACTGGACACCTCTTTTCTGAAGATGAAATCACGGAGTTTGCTGAAATTGTAATCAAGCAAAACTTACTGGTAATAAGTGACGAAATATGGGCCGACCTTATATTTGATGGTATATCGCATAAGCCTCTTGCAGCGCACGGGCAGGAGTTACAAGAGCGCATTGTTACAGTGGGATCTGCAAGCAAGACTTTTAATCTTGCAGGAGCTAGATGTTCGGTGGCACACATCGGAGATCAATCAATTAGGGAAAAACTTTCAGAATTTCCGGAGCATTACTTTGGTCAACCGAGCTCCTTTGGAGCTGCGGCAACAGTTGCTGCATGGGAGTCAGGTAAGTCTTGGTTACAAAGCATCCTGAGACAATTACATGAGAATAGAGAGTTCTTGATTAAATCACTTACTGGGACGGATATAAAGATGGATACACCACAAGCTACTTATCTGGCTTGGTTAAATTTTTCTAACACTAATATTTCCCAGGACCCGTCAAAAGTTATCCTTGAGAAAGGGCGAGTCGCTTTAGAGCCAGGAAGTAAGTTTGGCCCACAAAGCCACTCTTTTGCGCGCCTCAATTTCGCGACAAGTCCTGAGATATTGGAATCTATTGTTGAGAGAATACTTGATGTTCTTAATTAAGTGGTTTTTAGACGCTGTTAACAACTCAAATATTGCGCTAAAGTGCAAACATCACTGAAAGGAGTTTTGATGAGGGCAGCAATCCTAAGAGATGACAGTGGTACTTTAAATATTGAGGACGTCACAATCGATAAACCTGACCGTAACGAGGTGTTGATAAGGACAGTTGCTTCAGGGCTATGTCATAGTGATCTTCACTTCATAGATGGAAGTTGGTCTTTTCTAGCTATGTACCCCATGCTTTTGGGACATGAAGCTGCAGGGGTCGTTCAAGCTGTAGGTGAGGACGTTGTGGGTATTCAGACAGGCGATCACGTGATTACTTGCCTATCAATGTTCTGCGGCTACTGCGAACGCTGTTTAACGGGGCATAGTTATATCTGCTCAGAGAGACAACAAGTTCAAGGACGCCAACCAGGAAACCAGCCAAGGATTACCGATCATGATGGTGCAGAAGTGAACCAGTTCACAGGTATCGGTTCTTTCGGAGAAGAGATGCTCGTGCATCAAAACGGAGTCGTTAAAATCAGCAATGATATGCCCCTAGATAGAGCGGCGTTGGTAGGGTGCGGAGTCACAACGGGGGTTGGTGCTGTCTTTCGTAGTGCAGAAGTTAAACCCGGCTCAACCGTTGCGGTCATTGGCTGCGGAGGAGTTGGAATATCTACCATTCAAGGTGCTCATCTAGCAGGCGCAAGGCAGATCATAGCTATTGACTTGGAACAGCAAAAGCTTGACTGGGCAACACAATTAGGAGCGACCCATACAGTCAATCCTAATGATGGCGATCCCGTAGCACAGGTCCTCGAACTCACAAGTGGCGGGGTGGACTATAGCTTTGAAGCTATAGGACTTAAACAAACTGCTGAACAAGCCTACGGTATGATTAGGGCTGGAGGTTTAGCGACCATCATGGGAATGATCCCTCCAGGTGTAAACCTTGAAATACCCGGTGCAGACCTTTTCTTGTCATCTAAACGCCTTCAGGGTTCAATAATGGGTTCCAATAACTTCAAAGTTGATATGCCCCACCTATGTGATCTATATCTCGGTGGCAGACTAAAACTTGACGAAATGGTATCTCGCACCATCACATTGGATGAAATCAATGATGGTTTTACAGCAATGAAAAAAGGTGAAGTCGTGCGTGCCGTTATAGATTTCGGAACCTGAGCTTTAATGAGCAGGGCTGTGCGATGACTTCCTGCCCTACGCTTGAAACTGAACGGCTGATTATGCGGCCATTTTGTGATGATGATCTAAATAGTTATGCAGCGATGATGGACACTCCCCAATTGCGTGAAAGTCTTCGTATCCCTGATGAGAAGGGAAGGCCTGAAGCTTGGTTTGAAATGGCTTGGTGGCGCGGTCAGTGGGAACTTCGAGGAACTGGAAACTGGGCTCTAGAAGATAAAGAATCAGGGACTTTCATAGGAAGAGCGGGTTTGCATAACCCTGAACGCGAGGATTGGCCAGGGGTTGAAGTTGGCTGGGCACTACATCCAGACAAGTGGGGATTGGGTTACGCTACAGAAGCCGGAGCAGAGTCCATTAGGTATGCATTCGAAGACCTAGACGAGGATTGTCTCTTCAGTACCATTTTGCCGGATAATCATCGGTCCGAATCTGTTGCTAAAAGGCTAGGATTCGTTTTGGTTGAGACGAAAGTTCTCTCGCATTACCCGCACGAACCACATGGGATCTGGATGATAAAGAGGTGAGAGAATTTGCTGTAAATAAAGGTAACTCTGGATGGTGGGATGGGGCAATCGGCTATGAGGTATACATTAGGTCTTTTGCTGATAGCAACGGCGATGGGATAGGCGACCTGCAAGGACTCGTATCAAAACTCGACTACTTAGCATGGTTAGGTGTTGATCTAGTTTGGGTATCGCCCTTCTATCCCTCTCCAATGGCAGATTTTGGCTATGACGTAAGCAACTATTGTGACGTTGACCCTATATTCGGGACTTTAGAAGATTTTGATTGCCTCGTTGCCGAAGTGCACAGACTTGATTTGCGGCTACTGATAGACCTGGTTCCTAATCACTCATCGAGCGAGCATGAGTGGTTTGCTGATTCAAGATCATCAGTGGACAGTGACAAAAGAGGTTTCTATCACTGGAGGGACCCGTCACAAAATGGTGGGCCGCCTAACAACTGGGTTTCCCACTTTGGGGGTTCGGCATGGACATTTGACGAGCTAACTGAACAATATTATCTACATCTATTTCTTCCAGAGCAACCAGATCTTAACTGGAACAACCCAGATGTAGTGAAAGAATTTGATGATATTCTTAAATTCTGGCTTGCACGGGATGTTGACGGGTTTCGAATAGACGTTGCACAAGGGCTTGTAAAAAATATGCTTATGGCAGACAATCCGCTCCGGTTCCCATTACATAAAGACATGAGTCCTCGGGAAGTCTTCGCTTCATACGATCATCGCTATGATCTTGACCAGTCAGGGAACACTGAAATCTATCAGCGTTGGAGAAAAATAGCTGATGAAAATGATGCGCTACTTTTGGGAGAGGTATACCTGCGTGACAATGATCCCAATAAAGTAAGTCGCTATGTTGCATCAAAGGATTCTTTGCACAGAGCTTTCTATTTCGCACCTATGCATGTTCCTTGGTCTCCTGAACCCATGTGGGACACATTTCGTGACGCCCTTGATGCTGCCCCTGAGGATCTCTCTTGGGCGCTAAGCAGTCATGATGACCCTCGAGCACCTACACGTTTTGGAGGAGGG
>DBHP01000061.1:51899-52657 GCA_002295705.1 Candidatus Neomicrothrix sp. UBA825
TTAGAAAGTATCCAAATTGAGCCAGAGGATCAGGCTGACCCTGTTGCGCTCAGAAATGACGATGGCTCTGATGGAAGAGACGGCGCACGGTCTCCGATCCCTTGGCACGCTGGGGAAAATTTGGGTTTCTCCACCTGCAAACCTTGGCTTCCAATGGGCGATCGGTCAGAAAAGGACACAGTTGACTACCAGAGGTTTGATCAAGAATCGACGTTATTCAAATATAAGGAATTATTTGAACTTCGGGAAGAGCGGTTAGATCCTAATTCTCCGTTGAAATGGATTACCTCACGGGACTCTTCGGTCATTGCATTTACCAGAGCCGATATCCTCTGCGCTATCAATGTTGGGGGGAAAAGTGAGAAAATGAAGCTAGGGAGAAAAATGTCTCATATCAAGTTTTCGGTAGGGGATACCATCTTGAGTGACGGAATTCTTGAACTCGGAGCAGCCTCAGCGGTGATCATAACGTCAGGCGTTTAGTGTCCTTACTAAATTGATCATTTCAAAAACAGCCGAGGCCGCTGCTGACCCCTTATCGCCCGTTGAGCCATCATGGTCAATATAAGAAATATCTGACCGTTGGAGAGCTTGTTCTAAGGTGTCAGTTGTGAGGACTCCAAATGCTATTGGAATACCGGTGTCAATACTTACCTCACGAACTCCTCTTGCACATTCGCCGGCTACAAACTCGAAGTGGGGAGTCCCGCCCCTGACTACAGCACCCAGCGTTATTATCCCATCTACATTTGTTTTCT
>DBHP01000061.1:53065-54696 GCA_002295705.1 Candidatus Neomicrothrix sp. UBA825
GCGATTCAAGATAAGATTTCGCGCCGTGAATTAGTCTTTCAGTGATTTCTAAATTGAACTTTCCAGCTACGATAGCGATACGTAAAGATTGACCTCCATTAATTTCAGAGTTTGCCTGTGACATTTAACGGTCCTTTAAGGTGTTGCTTTTGTCCATTAGGTGTCCCATGCGTTCTTCTTTTGTTTGGAGATATCTCACGTTCTCAGGGTTTGAATCGCTTATGAGCGGAACTCTTTCAACTATTTCCAGATTGTACCCTTGAAGCCCTCCATACTTGGAAGGGTTATTTGTCAGGATTCTCATTTTTTGAATCCCTAAGTCAGCTATTATCTGGGCACCTATTCCATACTCACGAGAATCAGGGGCGAATCCCAGAGCGACATTAGCATCAACGGTGTCCATGCCTTCATCTTGCAGGGCGTAGGCGCGCATTTTATGGCCGAGCCCTATACCTCGGCCTTCGTGACCTCTGAGGTAAATTATGGCTCCACTTTCGTTCTCGGCAACGAGTTTCATCGCAAGATCTAGTTGAGATCCACAATCACACCGAAGGGAACCAAGAACGTCTCCCGTCAAGCATTCCGAATGTACTCGAACAAGTGGAATTTCATTTTCGTTTAAGTCGCCAAAAACGAACGCTAGGTGCTCTACATCGTCTAAAGAGCTTCTATAGATGTGGGCAGAAAATTCTCCATATATCGTGGGGATCCGTGCAGATGAGAACCGTTCTACGAGTCTTTCATGGCGGTTTCGGTATCTGATCATGTCAGCAATTGAAATAATTGGAATGTCATGGGTTCGGGCGAATTGAATAAGTTCTGGCAAGCGAGCCATTGTTCCATCGTCCGAAACTATTTCACATAGTACTCCCGCAGGGGCCAGCCCTGCCATTGTTGCCAAGTCAACTGCAGCTTCTGTGTGTCCAGCCCTTTTGAGCACTCCGCCTGCTCGAGCTCTGAGAGGGAAGACGTGTCCTGGTCTCGCAAAACCGCTTGCAGCTATATGTCCGTTTGCAAGTGCCTTGCAAGTTAATGAACGGTCACTTGCTGAGATTCCAGTGGTTGTTCCTTCGGCCACATCTACAGAAATTGTGAAAGCTGTTCCCATCGCTTCGGTATTGTTTGCAACCATAAGTGGTAAATGAAGAGCGTCCGCTCGTTCATTTGTAATAGCGCAGCACACAACTCCACTTGTATATTTGACCATAAAAGCCATATCTTCGGCGGTAACTGATTCAGCAGCGATAATCAAGTCACCTTCATTTTCTCTATCTTCGTCATCAACGACGACCACAAACTTGCCTGCCGCAATTGCGTCTATAGCTTCTCTTATTGTGTTGAGTTCAGACATTTATGGTTGTTTCCTTTTCGTTATAGTTGAGTTGTCGCTCAATATATTTTGCGAGGATATCAACTTCAATGTTCACTATATCGCCAACTGACTTTTCGTTTAAGTTCGTCGCATCCCAGGTATGAGGAATTATTGCAACCGAGAACTTATCGTTAGAGACATTTGCAATGGTGAGGCTAATTCCATCAATTGCAATTGAACCCTTCTCACAGACATAGCGTCCCCAGTCATCGTCGAGATCAAACTCGTACCGGAAAGATCCATCATTTTCATTTGAAAT
>DBHP01000085.1:0-5054 GCA_002295705.1 Candidatus Neomicrothrix sp. UBA825
CGAGTTTGTCTAAAGAACGCTCGCCGAGATTCGCGCCCTGGTTCGCCGTACCATCTCCGTTGGTCAGGCAATAAATGTATGCCCAACATCTGGACAGCTGAAGCTACCTCCTCACCGACATTAAGACAATCGGTAAGTTTGCCACCAAATATTGACACAACTTGTTTTGCATGATCAACCTCAATCTCATGCTTTCGTGACAAAGCAGTCCAATCTACATCTTTGACGTCTCTTGACTGTCGTCGAACAACGAGCGGTCTAACCCCTGAACGTTCAGCAATAATATCTTTGTTTGATAACGGGGTCATTAAGTCTAATCGGTCATTAATTTGGCTTAGAAGAAAATTCCTATCCTCGTCAGTAACTGATGTGTGGGGATCTTCAACCCGAGTGTCAGTTGTTCCAATCACAGACCTATTCCCCATCGGAATAACGTAAAAGAGGCGTTGACTATCATCCCAAAAAGCGAGGACCCGTTCGTTGGGTGTCAACTGATCGACGACGAGATGAACGCCTTTCGAGTACACAATCTGATGGCGAGTGCGAAGACTCCATGATTCGTTCAATCCATCCAAAAAAGGACCTGCAGCATTGATAATAACTTTTGCGTTCAGCGAGAGTTCAGCTCCTGACTCAACATCTCGAAGATTCGCGCCCCATTGTCCTCCAACCCGTTCTGCTGAAACTAACTCAACGTAGTTAGCTGCGATGGCGCCAACATCCATTGCAGAACGTATGAAACTAAAAACGAACCGAGCATCATTATCTTTTAGATAAGCGTCGGCATACTCAATACCACCTTTTATTCCTAGCGTATTAACGACAGGCTCTATTCGTTCCACAGTTTCTGGACTCATTGGACGTGGCGCATTTGTTTTAAAATTACCGATTCCCCAATACGTAAATGCCCCGACCCCAACAAGCCATGGAGGAAAAGGTGCTGTTTCACCCATCACGCCAAGAAACCCAATTTCCTTAACGTTGGCTGGATATGCACGCATTAAACGATTCCTACTCATGCATAATTTCCGAACAAGAGGTATCTCATAATTCTCCAAATATTTGATACCTCCCCACACAAGATTCGATGATTGCTGGCTAGTGAAACCTGCAAAGTCACCTCGATCAATCAACGCTACTGATGCCCCTCTGGCAGAAAGCGCTGCAGCAGAAACTGCACCATTAATCCCACCACCAACAATAAGGACATCAAAATTCCCGTTATCTAGTTTGTCAAGATTCGTATCTCGCAAGGTCACAATTTGACATTATCGCTAATAGCGGAATCTACAACATACAGAATCAAACTAGATAGTGAATCGTAGATTACGAGCAGCTTTTTCTCCCCACACCGTATCACCAGTCCAACTAATACGACCAGCATCTATCTCCTGCTGGGGGTCAATTCTCCCACACGCCAGCATCATGAAACTCCGCATATCGGCAGAAATAGAAACGGTAGGAGATTCAAGTTTGTCAACAACTTTGGCCCGTCCATCCACCTCAGCAAACAGATCACGCTCGACGGCACCATGAAGGTGAAAAGCAATACTCATCCCATCCTCTAAACCAATTTTTTTCCCAGCAATGTACCCAAGCGAACCATGGACCTCATCCAAAGAAATTTGAGCATGTGCACCACTATCATCAGTATCAATTCCGAGAGGCATGGTCATATCTCGCTGATGCACCCAGAAATCAAATACACGAACATTCATAAAACGCCCGTACGTAGCGGGACCAACAGGAGTCATGCATTCAGCTTCCCAAACATCATCACCAAGCTTCAATAACTCTTGTCTTCTCTTATCAAGAATCTTCATCACTGTCTGAAGAAGTTCATCTGAACTCAAATTAGCCATAGCTGATTCAAAGTCTGCCATCTTTCCGAAGGGCGGCCATTCATCAGCGCTCTGTGGTACCCATCCCAATAAAAGGTCCTCAATTCCAGCAAGGTGCGTGACAACACCCCGAATGTCCCAATCAGGGCACAATGACTGAATTCCCCAATCATCTTCACCAAATCCCTGAATCAAATTACTGAAATCAGTAAAACAGTTATCTAACGCTGCTAACGACGTCTCTTTACTCATGTCTTGACCTAGCCGATCTGTGAATTGCTAATAATACGAAAATAGGTCAAGTTCACCAAAAATAGAAATTTCTTAAAATTCGTTTCCTCTCACTTAGTGAATCAGGTCAAGATAGACATAAGGTGAATATATAAATTCGTAACGGAGGAATATTATGGCCGGTCTAGAAACCACACCAGAAATGTTTGATCTTAGAATGTCAGAAGCAGCTCGCCCGCTCTTTGATGCAGTCAAAAAGTTCATTGATGAAGAAGTCAATCCGCACACACAAGAATTCTTCCGATTAGGAGAAGGCCGAGAAGACCGCTGGGGATACGGTGAAGGCCAACTTGAACTCCTTGATTCCATAAAATCAAAAGCGAAGGAACAAGGACTTTGGAATTTCTTTCTCCCAGATGCAGAAACTGGTGAAGGACTAAAAAATCTTGACTATGCATATATCGCTACAGAATTAGGGAAAAACCCCATAGCCTCAGAAAGTCTAAACTGCTCCGCTCCAGACACAGGAAACATGGAAGTACTTGAGCGGGTAGGCACTCAAGAGCAAAAAGACCAATGGCTAACACCATTACTCAATGGAGAAATTCGGTCAGCATACGCAATGACCGAACCAGATATCCCGTCATCGGACGCAAAAAATATTTCATGCAGCGCAGTCCTCGATGGAGATGAATGGGTCATCAATGGTGAGAAGTTCTATATCTCGGGTGCAGGCGATCCACGATGCAAAATCATGATATGCATGGTCCAAACAAACCCAGACGGACCACCACATAAGCGGCAATCCCAAATACTTGTTCCAATGGATAACCCAGGAGTTGAAATTGTTGGCCCAATGCATGTCTTTGGTAAAGACGACGCCCCTCACGGACACATGCATCTTCGTTTCAATGAATGCCGTGTCCCCAAGAACAACATCCTACTTGGGGAGGGTCGAGGATTTGAAATCTCACAAGTACGTTTAGGTCCAGGACGAATCCATCACTGTATGCGTTCGATAGGTGCAGCAGAGAGAGCAATTGAGCTTATGGTGAAACGTGGGTTAACACGTGAAGCGTTTGGAAAGCCAATAGCAAGCCTAGGAAAAAATATTGAAGTCATTGCAAAAGCTAGAATAGAAATCGAATCCATGCGTCGCATGGTTCTCACTGCAGCAAAAGCAATGGATGAACTAGGTAATGAAGAAGCTCGAGTATGGGTCAGTGCAGTTAAAGCCATGGTCCCAATTCGTGTCTGTCATATAATAGACGAGGCAATTCAATTCCACGGAGGAACTGGAGTATCCCAGTGGACACCGCTAGCAGATATGTACACATCTCAACGAACATTACGTCTTGCTGATGGACCAGATGAAGTGCATTGGTTCGTTGTAGGTAGGGCAGAGTTGCGCAGATGGGAAACAGAAGGCGGAATTAAATACGATCCGAAAGTTTCCTACTACTCAGAAGACGATGACTCTGTGCTGACAGCAAGAATCTGAAAACTATCAATCGTGAAATAGGAAAAACTCGTGGATGATTCATCAAACGCTCCAAAATTTCACATGGATAGAAGCCAATACGGTGATGGGCTCCTGCAATGGTTTACCGACGCGCACCCGAACCATTCAAACATTTCTGTAACTGATATTGATATTCCCGTAGCAACTGGCTTCTCAAACGAAACCGTTTTCTTTGGAGTTTCTTCAAGGACTGATGAGGGACCACATGACGGAAAATATGTTGCACGAATAGAGCCAGACGATGGTGGAATGTTCCCCATCCAGACACCAGATTGCGAAATATCAGTAGCTCTACAACAGCGTGTTATGAACACCGTAAAAGAAAATAGCGACGTACCAATCCCTACACTTGGAAAATTAATCACGGAACCATATTTAGGACTTCCATTCTTTGTAATGGTTCACGTTGATGGAAGAATACCTTCAGATCGTCCACGCTATACCGAAGAAGGTTTCGTTGTCGATGAAGCGACTGATGCACAACGAACTCAAATGATTCAAACAGGTTTAGAAGCAATGGCAGGTATACATCAAATTGACTGGGAAAAAGCAAATCTACATTGGTTGAATCCCTGTGATGGAACCCCAACACAACAGAAACAGATCGAGATATACCGAAGTTATGTTGAAAAAGAATTAGCTGGAAGAGAACATCCGGTAATGGATTACGCACTTGACTGGTTAGATCAAAATAATCCCAATGATGAACGCATCGGATTAAGTTGGGGCGATGCCCGCCTCGGAAATATTATCTGGGATGACTACACACCAGCTGCTGTCGTTGATTGGGAAGCGTGCTCACTATGCCCAACAGAAGCAGACTTAGGCTGGTGGCTCATGTTTGACAGAATGTCATTCGATGACGTTGACGTAGAGAGAATGTCAGGTTATCCAACTAGAGAAGAACAAGCAGCATACTACGCACGAGTCTCTGGAAAAGAAGTCCGTGATCCTCATTATTGGGAGGTATTCGCAATTATGCGCTTTTGCGCCATCTTCATACGCCTCGGAGATCGACTCACAAATTCCGGGCTTCTCCCACCCGAGATGAATCCAGCTGTCGGAAATATGGTAACAAGATCCCTTGCGAACATTCTTGAGATTGATAATCCAACACCCAGCCTGATCGGCTGAGACTAGTTATTCCGAGCCCTCATTCCACCATCAACTGGTACGGCCGCCCCCGTTATGTACGACGCTGAAGGAAGAACCAGTGAAAGTGTTATATGCGCTACCTCCTCAGGGTTTCCGAACCGTTTTAAAGCTGTTCGGCGACGGGCAAATTTTTGTTTATCTTCATCTGGAATATATTGAGTCATCCCAGTATGTATCGGGCCTGGACACACAGCATTCACCGTTACTCCCAATGGCCCTAACTCAACAGCTAAAGCTTTCGTAAGCCCGACTACCCCATGTTTCGAAGCAGTATATGGACTAATCCCAGCTGACCCGCCAAGTCC
>DBHP01000085.1:5389-16396 GCA_002295705.1 Candidatus Neomicrothrix sp. UBA825
TCCGTGCTAGCAATATTCACTATACGACCGTCCTCATTGCGTTTAAGATCCGAGAGACAACCTCGAATCAAACGCATCTGCGCATCCAAATTAACTGAGAAGGTCATCTTCCAAAGGTCTTCAAAATTCTCACTTTCAATATTTCCCCTGTGACTAACCCCAGCATTATTCACAAGAATATCTACCGGACCTAAATCATCACGAACTTGAGAAATGAAATCATCAATCACAGAACCATCATCTAAATCAACAACATAACCCGACGCTAACCCTCCAGCATCCGTGATCTCATTGATAACTTGATTCACACCTTCGGAGTTGCGATCACATACGGCCACGCTCGCACCTTCATCGCTAAATAAATGAGCTGTGGCGCGACCCATACCACTCGCAGCTCCGGTAACTATCGCTACCCTTCCACTAATTGAACGACTCAATTTACCTAAAGACCCCACACGATGACTCTACATCACCAAACCTGCGAAACTTCAAGGGCCGCCCACGAATTTGTGAAAGACCGGATAGCGTTGCCACAAGTTACTAATACTTGGATGCTCATGGATGAAGCGAACGATACAATCCCCCGAAGTGCTTGGCTTACGCTTGCCGTAACGTCAATAGCTGCCTTCATGATCGCTATCGAAACCTCAATAATTTCACTAGCATTACCTCAATTACGAGATGGTTTCCCTGACGCTTCTGAAAGCAAATTGTCGTGGATAGTCAACGCTTACACCATAGGTGTCGCTTCGTTATTGCTTGTATCGGGGTGGCTAGCCGATAGGTATGGAAGAAAAAAGATGTTCTTCTGGGGGCTGTTTGTCTTCCTCGTGGCATCATGTGCCGCTGGACTTGCTCCCTCAGCAAATTTCTTAATAGCTGCGCGAGTTTTACAAGCTATTGGCGGTGCTATGCAATATCCTGCAGGGTTAGCGTTACTCCTAGCCGCTTTCCCTCCATCAAAAATTCAAACAGCTATCGGAACATGGGGCGCAATGGGTGGACTAGCCGCAGCTCTCGGGCCATCATTAGGAGCTCTTTTAGTAGATGCTTTTGGATGGCAAGCAGTGTTCTTCATAAACGTCCCAGTCGCCGGAATTGTTATTATCCTTGGACCACGATGGGTTCCCGAAAGTATCAGTGACTCCATTCCTCACAAAGTTGACCTCATCAGTGTTCCGCTTGCTTCACTTGGGGTTGGCATCGCAATTTTGGCTATAACGCAAGGCGATAAATGGGGATGGTCATCACTGAATCTCATTTTGTCATTCGCAATCGCGTCTCTGCTCGTTACTGCTTTTGTCATCCGATCCCAGAGACATAAAGCACCACTATTTGATCTTAACCTTTTCAAACTGAAGACATTCTCAGTCGGAATGATCGGAACAGTGTTCTTCATGGTTGCGTTCTTCTCATGGCTTATCTCACTACCTACATTTATCCAGAGTGTGTGGGGGTGGTCAGTATTAAAGACGGGTTTTGCCATCGCACCTGCACCGTTACTGACGGCATTCGTCTCACCTCCAGCTGGTCGACTCGCTGAACGAATAGGTAACGGTCCAATACTCACAATAGGCGGACTTCTCGGCGCTACCGGCCTCACCCTGCATCTGATCTTTACGAATACGCAACCCGATTATTTCATGGGAATTTTTGTTCCAGGTATCTTGCTTGGCTTTGCAGCAGGTTTCGGTTTTGCGCAACTCATAGGAGCGGCTATGCGGGATGTTCCAAGAGACCAATTTGGTATGGCAGGAGCAGGGCGTACAACAATCTTCCAATTAGCTTTGGCTCTCGGCGTTGCCCTCGCTTTCACCATTATCGGCCGCCCAGCCTCCCCTGAGGCTGCACTTGACGGCCTCCAAACTACATGGATACTCGGAATCGGCTGCTATATAGCCCAAACGCTTCTATTTGCACTTTTCGGAGGCTCAGATAAAACATCAACGATCTAATCACGCTAAGTTTGCCTCATGAAACAAAAAGGCATAAATCGAGTCGTGGTCGGGGTTTGGGATTTCGACAGAGGAAAACAGTATTTTGAGAAACTTCTAGGAGCTGAATTTGCGCCAGAAAATGAAGATGGGGAAGCAGCAGCATTCGGAGTGAGGGTTGCAATGGCGTGGGAGTCTGGAATTGAACTCATATCTCCACTACCTGGGGTTCAAAGCCCAGTTCGAGACGAGATGGAAAAGAATGGTGAAGGTATTAAAGGTATTGTTTTTGCAGTAGATGACGCTGATCATGCAATGTCTCAGGGCAGCGCATTGGGGCTGCAATCACACTATGACCTTGACTATGATCAGTCCCAAATAGATTCAAAATGTCAAGGTCTTTTCACGAAATACAAAGAATACTTCATCACAGCAGCTGACCCTCTAAATACAACCCTTCTACTTGGTGAATTTAACGAAAAGCGCTAAAACAGACCTTCAGCTTGACGATTCTTCGGTCAGTACTAGGCTTAACGCATACGCAGCTATGCGAAATTAAAAATACCCTGTTGACCTGTACAGGTGAACAGATTTCATTTGCGGGAGGGAAAATGAATAAAAAAGTATTAAAGCTTATGGCTATATTCCTGAGCTTTGTCATGGTCATGGCCAGTTGTGGTGGCAGCGACGATGATTCAAGCAGTAGCGATTCAAGCAGTAGCGATTCAAGCAGCGAGGCAAGCAGCAGTGAAACAAGTAGCAGCAGCGAAACAAGCAGCTCAGCTGAAGAAGAAGCTCCAGCTGAAGAAGAAGCTGAAGAAGAAGCATCAGAGCCTGAACCAGAACCTGTTGAAGAACCAACAGCATCCGATGTTGGCGTAACTGAAGACACTATTAAAATTGGGATAATAGTTGCAGACCTTAATGGACTTGAAGCACTTGTTCCCGCAGCACTTAGCACAGATCTTCTATCTGAGCGTTTTACAAAATACTTTGATGAGTGGAATGCTGCTGGTGGGATCAACGGTCGGATGATTGAAGGTATACAAATCACATGGGACCCCCTTAGGCCACCGACAATGGAAGATGCCTGCACTAAAGCAGTGCTTGATGAGGAAGTATTCATGGCTGTCAATGCTTCAGGGTTCAGCCAGGCATTCATTCCATGCTTCACAGAAGATAATGACACAACATTCTTTTACGGCGAGGTTGCTTCTCAAGCAATGATTGATGCGGCACCAGATCGCCTCTTCTCACTTAACCCACCATCCGAAGTGGCTGGGGAAGCTGGGGCACAACTTATCGTGGATCAAGGGTTGATTCCAGCAGGTGCTAAAGTTGGAATTTTAGACTCATCAAATCCTCCGATTAAGTCTGCTGGTGAATCCGCAGCTTCAATTCTTGAAGGAGCCGGTTACTCAACAACCACGATTACAGTCAACACATTAAGCGGTGATAACGCAGCAGCTAACGCAGAAGGTGCAGCAGCAGTTGCACAATTCTCAGCCGAAGGCGTAGATCATGTATTCGTAATTCTTCCATTCCTTTATGCTGCAGGTTTCTGGGGCGAAGTCGGAGCGCTACAACCATCATGGGGCCGAACAATTCTTGACTCAGCTTCCTCAAACTGCACCCCATTCGGAGCAAGCCGAACAAACAGAGCAGCAGAAGGAGCAATCTGCGTAACATCATATGACTCATATGCAAGCCCTAATGGTGGAGTAGGAGACGATGATGCTTTCGAAGCGCAATGCCGCCAAAAATGGCTTGAGCACTTCCCAATTTTCGAGGGCAAGAGCGATAAAGGAGCTCCTTCCGGTGAATTAGGACTAGAAACAGCAGACGGAGATTTACTGAACTCAGATTATGCACCTGGTGAGTGTACAATGCAGTACTTGATAAAGGAAGCTCTTGAGAATGCTGGAGTAAACCCAACGAGGGACTCATTTGCAGATGCAATGCGTGAACTTTCCGGACCTCAAGCGTTCCGATCCAACGGTGAAGGAGCATTTGGCCCAGGAAAAAACTACTTCTCAACCCAAATGCAAGCAGTAGAATTCACACTAGCTACAATAAGGACTCCAAAGGGAGCAGATGGAACATTCAACGGATGTCCTGCTCCTGTGAATTGTTGGATACCCACTACAGGCGAATGGTTTAAATTCGACTAACAAGACGGAAAGTTAGGAGATGGGGGGTAGAGAAATCTACCCTCCATTTTTTATTTCTATACTTGAAATTAAATCCTTTGGAGGAAAGATGGACGTTTCACAAGCAGTTAAGCAAAGAAAATCTATACGCGGATTTCTGCCTAATCCGATAGAGGATAAAGTACTTTCCTCATTGCTTGAAACCGCTGCGAGAGCTCCATCTGGAGGTAATGTCCAGCCGTGGAGGGTGTACGTCATTAATAACTCACGCATGGATGATTTCAAAGCACATCTCGCTGACTTCTCGCTAAGCGAATCAGAATACCCCATCTACCCACCCAAACTTGTAGAACCTTATCGAACGAACCGATTTGAACTTGGCGAAGAGATGTACAAACTCTTGGAAATACCCAGAGAGGATAAAGTCGCACGATTGGCAAATATGTCAAAGAATTACGATTTCTTTGGAGCACCTGCAGCATTCTTTTGCTTTATAGATAGGAGTATGGGGGCAGCACAGTGGTCAGATCTAGGTATGTTCCTGCAAACGTTCATGCTTTTGGCTGAAGAAGCTGGTCTTGGTACGTGCCCACAAGAAGCATGGGCGATGCATCATCAAGCAGTATCAGAATTTGTTTCAGCACCAGAAAATGAGATGATCTTCTGCGGAATGTCCATAGGATACCCAGACTGGGAACAACCAGTGAACTCCCTTGAATCCAAACGCATGCCACTCCATCAATGGTGCACCTGGGTATAGAACCCAAAGAGAAAAATTATTAAAATCAAATGCACCAATTTACGCCTTCAGCAATAATGGAAGCATGAGGTTAAACCTCTCACAGACAAATGTTGAAAGCATAATTAGAAAGCAAAGCCACCTCTGAAGAAGGGAGGCGGAATGCTTAATCCAGAAAAAGTCGATGAACTGACAGATTCTTACGGCCAAGAATGGTCCACAAAAGAAGAACTAGAAGCCTTATGCAAAGAAGAAGGCGTAACAGGCTGGTTCATGCTGTTTAACACAGTTGCCGAGCGAGTCGGCCTGGTAAATAACCAATCATTCATCGCCTAGTGGCATCATAATTGCAGACACAAAACAAATGCCCTTACGTCAACGATGAGTATTCATGTTGTGAAAGAAGTGACTACGATGCACTCGTACCGCTACGTTGTATAGCTCTTTCATCAGTACCAAGATATGACGCAATAACACCAGGGTCGTTCCTAACTTCATCAGCCGAACCTTCAGCAATTACCGACCCAGACTCTAAACAGTAAATCCTGTCACTGATAGACATCACCATCGGCATATCATGCTCAATCAATAATATAGAACTTCCTAATTCAGCTCGAATCGCATGAATCAACGGACCGAACGCTTCTGTTTCCTTCTGCGCAACACCAGCAGTTGGCTCATCCAAAAGCATCAATTGAGTATCCAACGCAATCAGAGCACCTAACTCGACTATTCGCCGGGTACCTGTCGAAAGCTCAGAAATAAGCTGATCAGCGTAGCGACCAAGCCCCAAATAATGAATTATCTCCTCCGCTTCTACTCTTTTGCGTCGTTCAACAAAAGGTGACGGAGGAATTCCAAGCATTGATGGTAAAAGCAACGATCGTTCTCTTGCTTCCAACGCAGTCATAATGGTTTCTCTAGCAGTTAAACTTCCAAATAATTTTGCATTCTGGAAGGCACGTCCCACACCATTTCGTGCACGAATATGTGATGCTGATTCATGAATAGATTTGCCATGTAACGAGATTTCACCTTCTGAAGGAACAAAGCCTGACACTGCATTCATCAGCGTTGTTTTGCCAGCCCCATTAGTTCCAATCAGTCCAACAATTTCACCTTGCTGAACGTTAATCGAGACATTAGATACAGCCAATCTGCCACCGAAACGAACAGACACATTCGATGTCTCTAACGCAGGAATAGCGGTATCAACATCTGAATGCTGTTTCGACCGTGACCATATCGCTTCGGACTGGCCTTTATAGGATGGTGACCAATCAGTCTTGTTCGCCATCCACGTAAGCATCGTGTCACGAGCGTTATGAAGTAACGATATTAACCCACCGGGGAAATACATAAGAACGACCAACATTCCTAAACCGCTAGAAAAGAGCCGTACCTGAGCACTGCTTTCAAAGACTGTTGGTATGCCCACTAAAAAGACAGTTCCAAGAACACCACCGGTAATGGATGAAATTCCTCCAACGACAGCTATGGACATGACAAGAAGCGATTCACTTGGTTGGAACGCAAGAGATCGCAAAGACCCAGTTGCGGGCACTAGAAGACCACCAGCGAGAGCCCCGATAGCTCCGGAAACAGCGAACGCTGTGAGCTTTGCCCGGGTTGGAGAAATAGTATACGCAGAGGCAGTCATTTCATTATCACGAACAGCTATCAGCGTTCGACCGATCCCTGAATGTCTAAGGCGCCAGAGAAGGTAGATCACCACGGCGACAGCAGCAACGCACAAATAATAATATGCTTCCTTATCGGTCCTAAGATCGTACCTTCCGAAAATGACTGGAGGTTTCACTTTCGCTCCTCCAGCTGCATTTGTATTCAATCTATCAATAGACAAAATCCATCGTCCCGCTACCAAAGAGAACCCTAGCGTAGCAATCCCGAGATATAAGCCACGTATCCGCAACGCTGGAATGCCAACTATCAAAGCTACGAGAATTCCCCATACAACACCAATACCGAGAGCGAGAAAATAATTCAATGATGCCGTATAGTACGACGTCATAAATGCCCCGACTGCTGCAAATGCATATTGGCCAAGTGATAATTGTCCGGCCCAACCAGTTAGGACAACAGCGGAGAGAACAACAAGCATCACAATCATCACACCTGCGAAGGCAATGAGGCGACTTGGTTTATTAACAACCCACGGCAAGCCAATAATTGTCAGAGCAAGAATGACGACTCCAACGCGCGATACCCATTTGAACATCGGATATTGCACGAGGTCTTCATGTGCCGATCTGAGTCGAGGTGTTAGAACCCATGATTGCTCACTTGTCTTATGTCCACGGTTAATAAACAACATCAAGATAAGAAGAATTAAGAAAATAGCAAGCAAGTTAGATCCATTGCCGATTCCCCAGTCATCAAGGAAACCCTTACCTTTGTTCGCAAGAACTAGACGGTTGATAATACCGATAATGATTCCGCCAAGAAGCGCTTTTGGGAACGACTGCAATTGTCCGAACATTGCTGCTGCCAGAGAGAATAAAAGCAGCTCTGGGCCAAGACTAGGTCCAATACCAGCAGCATCTAGTTGATAAACCGGACCGATTAGAAGTGTTGAAACTCCAGCGAGAACACCTGCGATTAACCATACCTGAGTGGAGACGGACCTTATTGAGATACCTGCAAGTTGAGCAGCTCCAGGGTTATCTGCTGCGGATCGAACAGCTAAACCAAAACGTGTCTTTTTGAGAAGGTACCCTAGAACAATTACCAGGAAGGGAACAACGATAAGGACAGTAACTTGCTCTCCGCGCAGGAGGATATTTAAACCACTTATTTCCCAATACCCCTTAATGGGCGTTGGGTAGTCAACACGAATATCAATTGGTGGCAACCATACTTGTATTAGCGTAACTAATTGTGCAACACCTAATGTTGCTACGAATAATAGAAGTCTGGGTCTCGTGAATAGTCTACGCACCACTAGAAGTTCGGTTACTGTAGAAACAGTTGCGCTTGCTGCAATGGCAAGAATGGCAGCTAACCAATAGGGGAGTCCGTAATTGACCATTAACATTCCCATGACAAAGCCACCAAAAGTTCCGATAGCTCCCTGAGCGAAGTTAATAACTCCAGTTGCTTTATAGATAAGGACAAGGCCTATGGCGATCAGCGCGTAGATAAGTCCATCGATGAAGCCTTGGAATAGTATCTCGTTGCTGTATAGGATTCCTGCCAGGACTGATATCACGGTTATGCACCTTCCCCTGAGAGGAAGACAGCTCGAAGAAGGTCATCACGTTCCAAGAGTTCTTGTGCCGGTCCTTGGAATTGGACGCGTCCACGTTCCATAAAGATTGCACGGTCCGCGATAGATAACGCAACATTGACTGATTGCTCAACAATCACCATCGTGATTCCAAGGTCCTTCAATTGTTCCACAACTTTAAGAAGGTCCTGAACGACAACAGGAGCTAAACCGAGCGAAAGTTCGTCTATTAAGAGGAGTTCAGGTTCAAGGAGCACAGCTTTTGATAGTGCTAGCATTTGTTGCTGACCGCCGGATAAAGATCCTGCTTTGTCGTTTAACCTGTCACTGAGTTGCGGGAAGATTGTGAATACTCTTTCCATTCTTTCAGTTCGCAATTGTTCATCTTCGATAAGCCAACTCCAAACTTCTAGATTTTCCCCAACGGTTTGGCCAGTGAAGAGAGCTTCGCCTCCTGGAACTTGGACCATTCCAAGCGATACTCGGTATTCAGGGTCAACCAACGTGATATCTCGACCGTTCATTCGAACGACCCCCCTGTCTGGCATGTGCAGTCCCGAGACCGCTTTCAGAGCTGTTGATTTACCGGCCCCGTTCGTTCCTAATAGCGCTAATGTCTCACCACGTTTCACTTCAATATCTACATCGAAAAGTACTTGAAGGTTTCCATAGCTGACATTAAGTCCTTGCACTTGAAGTACCGGCACTTGATCTGGGTTTGCTTGTGCTCGTCGCTCTTCTTCTTGTTCGTTTAGGAGTTCCTCTACGACAAGTGAGATATCTCTTTTCATGAAACGGGATCCGTACATGATCAAGACACCGCCGATAAGTGCAGCGGGTGGAACGACAATGGTCAGGGCTGTTCGTTCACCATAGGCATCGGAGAATGCGCCGGTAAGTAACCCTCCGAAGAATCCGCCCATAAGGAAGATATAGACACCGACTAAAGAAAATGCCTGTGCCCGCATGCGGTACGGAACTACCGCTGAAATTGTTGGACCCATTTGCGTAAATGCTGCTCCCTGGCATGCATTCCCTAGCGTGTAGAACACCATGAGTAGCACAATGTTTGTAAAGCGAACACCTATTGTGACGAACACACCGTATAGCGCTACGAGTAGACCCATGAGCCAAAGGGCTTTCTTGGGATCTTGCCTAAATAACTTGTCACCTAGCTTTCCAGCAAACGGGATTGCGATGAGTGCGGCCGCCCAGCTGATTGAGATGAGCCAACCGCGTTTGAACGCTCCATAGTCATAGTATTCTTCAAGCAATAGTGACATTGTTGTCGGAACGGCAACAAGGGCGAAACCAAGAACGCCAATACCGACAACAAGGTAATAGAACGAGCGAACATTCTTTAAACGTTGGAATGCTGAAGAGAGCCTTACTGGTGGTTCCTCTTGAGCCTTTTCTAACTTGCCACCCAGTACTGCATCTTGTTCATAAGCGCCACGTACTGGTTCTTTGAGAAGAAAGATTGCAACAACCAGTATTAGCGCTGGGATCGAGAAGAGGTAGAATGCGACACGCCAGTCGTCAGGTCCATCACCTGCTATGAGAACGATTCCGCCAGCGATAAAAGGTCCGATTACCTGGCCAATTGGTCTACCGAGAGCTTCCGCTGCGAAGATACGCGCACGTATCGCTATCGGATACTGGTCCGCTATCAGTGATGGTGAGATGGGAATTTTTGCTCCCGCACCTATTCCGGTTCCAGCTCTACCGATCGCTAATTGAAACGCATTCTGTACAGCTCCTGTGAATGCGACGAGACCAGCCCACACTCCCGTAGCGATTGAAAGGACACCCACACGGCGATAACGATCAGCTAACCATGCGAAGGGAATAGTTGAAAGGACCAAGACGACGCCGCCAAAGCTACCTAACCCGAGCAACATCGTGTCTGAAATATTTAAACTGTCTTGGATATCAGGACCAAGAACCGTAATAGCGACGCGATCAAACTCTTCAACAATTGACAAGATAAGTAGCACTAATGCCATCGAAACCCCGCCTTTTTGCACGCCCTCACGGAATGTCATTTCGTCATCACCGACACCTGGAAGTAAATCGTCAGGAAGAACGGTGTCAGCTGTTTCTTCAGCTAATGCAGCTTTGCGTGCTTCTTCCTCTTCAAGAATCGTTGCGGTGATGCTTGCAGTTTCGTTCGGTTTATCTGCCTCGCTCATCACCCCCCCGTTCCGTGCAATACGAAAGAAAATACGTAAACAGATGGTACGCCAACTTGTACCTCAAGGACAAAAGAGAACTCGAGAGAAAGTATCTAATTATTTACCTCAATAAAATTACTGATATTTATCAAATTCGATCTTGTATGTTCACTACAACGTCATCAATTTTTACAGAATCCATATTTCCATCTCGGCGATCAATGACCTCAACAACCCCGTCAGCTATCCCTTTGGGACCAACCGTTATTCGGAGCGGTATTCCAATCAATTCAGCGTCAGCAAACTTCACACCAGCCCTAGCGTCACGGTCGTCAAGCAGTACTTCAACACCATTATTCAACAACTCTTCATAGATTGCCTCAGCAATTTCAACGCTCTTATCATCCTTCATCTGAACAACAGTTATCACGACATGAAAAGGAGCCACTGACATCGGCCAAATGATCCCATTTTCATCATGATGCGTCTCTACAATCGTCGCCATAGCTCTTTCAATACCAATTCCGTAACTCCCCATGACAATAGGAGTCGTTTTCCCATCAGCATCAAGAACCTTTGCCCCAAACGTGTCTGCGTACTTTGTGCCAAGTTTGAAAATATGGCCTGATTCAATTGTCGAAACCTTACGAAGATTCGCCCCACAATTTGTGCACAATTCTCCATCCTGAACTTCTCGCAAATCCATCCACTCATGTACTGCGATATCGCGAGCGATATCAACCCCAGAAAAGTGAAAGTCATC
>DBHP01000016.1:0-23502 GCA_002295705.1 Candidatus Neomicrothrix sp. UBA825
CCGCAGACTCCTATTTGTTCTCCTGCAACTACGTAATCATTTACTTGTGAATTAAAGCCCGATAAGTGAGCGTAGAGGGTTGAAATAGAATTAGCATGCTGAATGATTATTGTGTATCCGTAGCCTCCATAGTATTCAGCGAGAATAACGATTCCGTCTGTTGCTGCTCGTATGGGATCTCCGGTCCAGCAATTAAAATCGATACCATTATGCATTCTTACATAACCTAATATTGGGTGAAGCCTAGGCCCGAACAAAGAGGTTATCGCACCCGGTGATGGCAGAACCCAACCTGACTCTGTTATTTGGCCAAGTCGAGCTTCTAATTCTGCTCTCCGCCTTGCTTCTTCCAGTTCGCGAGCTATTCTCTCTTCCTCTGCTGCTATAAAGTTTGTGATTTCTTGCTGTTCTTCGACTGCAGTGGCTAAGACAGAGTCCCAGTGGGCTCTTCGGACATCTAGTTCTTCTTTGATTTCTTCACGCGCAGCTTTTTGAGCATCTAATTCTAAGCGAACTTGCTCAAGTTCTTCTCGGATCGCGTCAGCTTCTTCTTGGGCGACTGCTGCTTTCGTAAGTAGGTAGGAACGTTCTTCTTGAATTAATTTTAATTGATCGAGGATATCGTTTGTATTGCTGCTGATTAGGTCCAAAAGGGCTATCTTGTGGGCGGCTATTGTTGCATCTTCTGCTTCGAACCAAGCTTCGGTCCTTCTGTCGCTCATTCCGATGTATGACTCAACTGCATAGGTAAGTGCTCTTTGCTCGATTTCTTCTATTTGGCTAGCAATTGCTAAAAAGTCCTCTTGTGCTTGAATTTTTGTGTCTAACGCTGCCTGTAATCGCTGCTCGGCTGCTTGTGCTTTTGCTTCTTGAAGATTCACCAAACTTGTTGCTGCCTCTAGTGCAGCGACAACTTCGAGATCTTCTGCTTCTAGAAGAGCTATTTCGGCTTCTGCTGCAAGTTGCTCTTGTCTTTTAAGCTCTCGCTGCTCTTTCGCTTCCTCTATTACCTCATTATCATCCTGTGCTACTAGAGCACTGGCTGGGAGTAGAAGAGAGGCAACAAAAACGAGCAGAATTGATACTCTTAGCTTCTTCAAAGAAGATCTCATATGTGTAATATTAGTTCCTTTGATGGTGATTTAGGTATCAGGATCATTTGTTTTTACTATGAACAGACGAAGGACAAGATAGCCTTAGATTCATGAATCAAGAGGTTTTAGATGTAGACATGCTCACTTTCGAGCAAGGGGATGACAACGCTAAACGAGCAGTTATTGATGGAGTTATGAAAAGTTTAGAGACTGGTTTCGTTTATACCTCTCATGATATGTCCCAAGATTTCTTGGACGAAGTTTACGGCATGCTCGGCGAATTCTTTTCAAAAACACATCCAGAGAAAGAAGCCGCAAAAGCTGATGGCACAAACGGACAGCGTGGATACACAGGACTTTTAGTAGAAACTGCAGCTATATCTGATGTTCCTGACTGGAAAGAGATGCTGAATTGGGGAAAGGATCTACCGAAAGGACATCCACTCAAAAAGCGGTACCCACACAGATTCTTTGACAACGTTTTCCCAGAAGAGCTCGTTCCTGGAATCACTGAAACACTAGAGATGTTCCATGACCAAGTTTTAGATTTGCAACTTAGGTTCCTCAGAATAATTGCTTCAGGTTTGAAGGCATCAGAAACGTTCTTTGATTCATTTGTTCCAGGAGGGGCCACGCTTACTAGGGCAATTAACTATCCCGCTATGAATTTAGCACCGGATGATAATCACTTGTGGGCGGAAGAACATGGCGACATAAACCTGATCACGGCACTACCTCGTGCAACTGCGAGAGGTTTGCAAATCAAAAGCAATGGGCGGTGGATTGATGCTACCCCTCCCGATAATCATCTCATAATAAATACTGGGATTATGCTTGAACATATTAGCAACGGATTAATCCCAACAGGTATCCACCGTGTTATAGCTGATGAAGGCCAGACTGATGGGAGGATGTCTATAGTTCAGTTTTGCCACCCAACCCCGTGGACAATACTTTCACCATTACCTAGCTGCATTAGTGAAACTCACCCGCAGCGTTTCGCCCCAATCACAGCAGCTGATCGACTTGATCAAGTCCTTTGGGAAATTAACCTGATTGAAGATAACCGTCGCGTTGATTAGAGATTTTGCAAGACCGCGACCGGAATGTGATAATAAATTCATGTCAACCTTACTAGCCCATGTCAAAATTCGAGAAGGGTTTGAAGATCATTGGGAAGGAATTGCACAAAGGGTTTTCTCCGCAACCCACGACAATGAGGATGGGTGTGTTAGATATGAATACTGGAGAGGCTCTGCGCCAAGAACGTACTATGTACTCCTGTCATTTCAGAGTTTTGATGATTTTATGATCCATCAGGTCGCTGATTATCATCACAATACTGATTTCCGAGACTGCTTTGAAGACTTTAACTTAGAGTGGGTTGACCCGATAGAGAATGCCTCACCTTTGAAGCAAACCGAAACTTCCGGAGAGACGAAAGCAGATCAGGGAGAAGTTTGGAATAATTACGTTCGAAATCACAGCACAGAAACTCCTGCATGGTGGCTTAAGCAGAGGAACTAAACCAAGCAATACAATAAGAAATCGAATCGTAGTATTGAAGTTTTAGCTTCCGATGCATCAAATCTCAGGGACCACAATAGGCTTAGATTATGGGATCATTTGTTTCCGAAATTTTCAATGAGCAGCTCTGGACTGAAGTAAAGGACTTAGATTTTCAAGATATTACATATCACAGAGCAAAGAATCAGGGGACCGTTCGAATAGCTTTCAACAGGCCCGAGGTTCGGAACGCGTTCCGCCCTCTAACAGTTGATGAGCTGTATAGGGCTTTAGACCATGCTCGAATGAGTACTGACGTAGGATGCATACTGCTGACTGGTAACGGGCCGTCCCCTAAAGACGGTGGCTGGGCATTTTGCTCTGGCGGTGATCAAAGAATTCGTGGCAAAGATGGCTATAAATATGCTGATAGTGACTCTGCTGATTCAATTGATACTTCTAAAGTAGGGCGACTCCATATACTTGAGGTTCAACGGTTAATTCGTGCGATGCCCAAACCAGTTATTGCTGTAGTTAGTGGATGGGCTGTCGGCGGCGGCCATAGTTTACATGTGACATGTGATCTAACAATTGCGAGCTCCGAAATGGCAAGATTTAAGCAAACTGATACTGATGTTGCTAGCTTTGACGGCGGATTCGGTAGTGCGTATTTGGCCAGACAGGTAGGCCAAAAGTTCGCAAGGGAGATATTTTTGCTTGGTGATGAATATTCAGCTCAAGAAGCGAAAGATATGGGGATGGTCAATGCAATTGCGCCTCACTCTGAATTAGAGAATTATGCACTTGACTGGGCAAAAAAGATAAACGGTAAATCACCGACTGCAAACCGCATGGCCAAGTTCGCATTGAACCTTATTGATGATGGACTTATTGGCCAACAAATCTTTGCAGGTGAAGCCACACGCCTTGCATATATGACAGACGAAGCCCAAGAAGGCAGAGATGCTTTTCTAGAGAAACGTGACCCTGATTGGAGTTCATACCCTTATCATTTCTAGTGATCCTTTAGCGTTTATCGAATGTAACGTGAAGGTCTTTAAATGAACGGAGCGTGAAATTCATGTGGTGCTGGAAGCTATTCTTTCCTTCTGCGAATTTAAAGTTTTTCATTCTGGCGAGTAATAGGTTTGTAGCTATATTTTGCTCCAGCCTTGTGAGGCCTGCTCCTGGGCAATGTGTTTCGCCTATAGAAAAGGCTAGATGCCTACTCGCATTATTTCGCTCCAAATCGATCTCAGCCGGGCATTCAAATTGGTTTTCGTCTCTATTCGCAGCGGCATAGCGCATGTGAATATGTGCGCCCTTAGGGATGGAGATTCCGCTTAATTCAACATCTTCAGTTGTATGACGATCCATTCCTTGTGTGGGAGATTCTAATCTCAAGACTTCTTCGACAAAGGTTGTTATCTTCTGTGGATTATCCGCTAACAATGTTTGTATCTCTGGGTTTTCAATAAGCATCCAAAGTCCAGATGTAAGAGCGAAAGTAGTCGTTTCATTTCCCCCTATGTACAGGTGGTCAACCATGTTGATAATTTCAGTATCCGTTAGCATTCGTGTCTCAGAGTGAAGTTTCACAGGCGTATGAACTAGATAGTTGACCACGTCAGCTCTTGGGTTATCTTTTGGATTTCTTCTTCGATCTTGTATGTGGTCGTAGATGTAGTGTTGGAATTCAACCATTAATCGCGATACTTCTTGTTCCTCCTCTACTGTCAATTGAAGAGAAAAGGGAGCAACCCATGCTTCGCTCCACACCTTCAGGTTCTCGAGATCTTCAAGCGGAAAGCCCATCATTGCCGTAATGACCATGGAGGGTAATAGTTCAGCGAATTGTGACACATATTCAACTTCTCCATCATCAATCCATGTGTCTATTAAACCGTTTGCGGTGTTCGTTATTAGTTCGGTTTGTTCCTTTGACCCTGTTACAGAAAAGAAATGATCAACCATATCTCGGTATCGTCTATGGTTTGGAGGGTTTGACCCTAAGACCGATTGTTTTGCCCAGCCATTGGCTGCAAAGTAGTCTTGTGCTTTCTTATCAGCAATAAGGGGTCGTGATTTCCCCGCCCCGCGTTTGAATGTCTCTGTTTTTCTTAATATTTGATGAATATCTTGGTAACGGGTCAGGAAATATGTCTTAGTATCTGGAACATGATAGACAGGGCATTCGGAGCGAAGAAGGTCATAGGTTGGGTACCAATTCTCGATAGTCTCGGCTGCGAAAACATCAACTTCACTTATTGAGTCCGGTGATGCACTTTCCATTTCTCAGCTCCCTTCTTTTCAGATTAGCAAGTTCTCAATTATTTTCAATGAATCGTTCGTCGCAATGAGATGAACATGGCACTATATAAAAATGAACTATCAAATAAACCCTAGAGTTATCAGCCCTCCTGCAGCGAACTATAGCCATGCAGTCTTATCAACTAATCCCGAAAAGATGCTTCACACTTCTGGAGTTGTTCCAGTCACTACAGATGGAAGCACTCCGGTCGCAATTCGAGACCAAGCAGATCTTGTATGGTTGAATATCACTGAAATTCTCCGAGAAGCCCATTTAGAATTGACTGATATCGTTTCGATAACCACATACGTGGTTTCTGGAAACGACTTAGCAGAGGTAATGGGGTCTAGAGACCAACAACTTGGAGATCATAAACCCGCTTCCACCCTGGTTGTAGTTCCAGAACTAGCAAAGAAAGAGTGGAAGATGGAAATTTCTGTTGTAGCGGTCAAATAGCGATAGCCAATAGTCTTTATGATATTACGTCATAACTGACATGTAACTCTTTGAGGCCGCGCAAGACGAAAGATTCTTCGTATTCGTATTTGTTCTTATCATCCACTAACTGAATATTCTTTATGTTCGCTAGGAGCAATTGAATAGCGATACGTGCTTCTTTCCTAGCAAGTAAAGCTCCTATGCAATAGTGTTCGCCATGACCGAAAGCTAGGTGCTCTCTTGCGTTCTCTCTATCAACAAGGAAATCATCGGGATCATCAAATCTCTCGGGATCTCTATTAGCCGCAGCATATATCATCCAAAGATGATCCCCAGATTTAATTTCAACATTATTAACTTTCGTGTCTTCCTTAGCCATTCGGAATAGACCACCTACTGGAGCTTCATACCTAAGACCCTCTTCAATAAAGTTATCTATCAAGTCCGGATTACTTCGCAACCTATCTTCAAGTTCGCTATCCACTGCAAGTCTATGAATTAAGTTTGTAAGTAATTTAGTTGTGGTCTCATTACCCGCTACTAGAAATTGTTGAAGCATTGAAAGCATTTCTGCATCGTTTAACTCTTCATCATTTACTTCGGCGGTAGCAACGTCTGAGATAATATCCTCTGTTGGATTAGCTCTACGTTCGATAAGTAGATCTCCAAAGAATTCATTAAACCCTTTGAGTGAGATTAGGTAATCTCGAACTTTGTCGATACTAGGATCAGGATTCCCTACGGGCATTACAAGGTCATCTGACCATTTTTTAAACGTATCGAGATCGTCTATTCCAACTCCCAGAGCTTTGGCAATGATCGTCATCGGAAGCCCTACCGCAAATTCAGAGACAACTTCCATTTCGGTCTTCTCTCGTATTGATTCAAGTAAACCTATTGTCACCTGTTCGATCATAGGCTCCATCCCTTTTAGGCGACTTGGCCTAAATGCGCGATTTACTGCTTTTCGTTGCCGACGATGCTCGGGAGGGTCAGCATTCAGCAAAACAGCAGCATTCGCTGCATTCGCAAGGAATGTTTCAAAGTATTGAGCCATCTCCGGATCCTTTGCTAGTTCCTCCATAGCAAGCGCAAAACCATTTCGGCCGTCTCGTGGCCCAGTGGGAGAGAGTGAGGAGAACCGGTCAGTGTCATGCAATACTTCCATGACATCGTCATATCTAGTGCATACCCATGCCCCTAGTTTGTCGCTGAAGTGGATTGGTGACTCTTGTCGTAATTCAGAAAAAATGGGATAAGGGCAACCTATCGCCTCTTGATCTCTTGCGATTAAAGCGTCTAATTGATCTGTCACATTAGCTCCTTTCGTATTACCTAAATATTAGTCATACTGCCGTCAACTCTTAAAGTTTGCCCTGTTACATCTTCAGAGTCGACTTTTTCTAGACCCAAACTCTAAAAAACGAAACAGTCCCCCTTGCAAACTTCGGGAAGGGGTTTCGTCTATAGGTTGAGCATACCTCCATCGACTCTAATGACTTGACCAGTCACATAGGAAGCTAGGTCAGAAGCGAGGAAGCAGATCACATTTGCGATCTCCTCTGGTGTCCCCCATTTACCCAAAGGAACCCTCTTGACGAAATTCTCCAACACGTTCTCTTCTCCGAGAAGTTCAAAGGTAGGTTCCCACATCTCGGTTAGACATAGTCCGGGTGCACACGCATTGACTCGCACTCCCTTGTTAGCCCATTCATTAGAGAGATTCTTGGTCAGTGTGTTCAGTCCCCCCTTTGATGCAGCATAGGCTCCTTGAGTTCCTCCAGCTCCAGCAGCTGCTGTCGAAGTGACATTCACAATGTTCCCCTGCGTAGCGAAGAGATCTTTGGCAAAGATCTGACACAGCATGAATGCTTGCCGAAGATTCACGAGAAGTGTTTCATCAATCGCTTGAGCTGTTGCTCGATGTGCTGGTTCGTTCCGTTCGACAGCTGCATTGTTCACGAGAATGTTGACCTTCTCGAACTTCTCTATTGTTCGAATCCTGATCAGCTCAATGCTTCGGTCAGCTGCTAAGTCGCAATCGACAACAAGAGCTTCGTTCTGTAACTCATCAGCAATCGTTTTCAGCTTGTCTTTACTTCGAGAAACAAGAACAACATTCGCTCCTTCTGCATCTAACTGGCGAACTGTGGCTTCGCCGATTCCTCGACTCGCACCGGTAACGACAGCAACTTTTCCTTGCAAGTTGTAGTTCATCGATCTCCGTTCTTTGTTCATTTTGCTACGAGTAAAGCAAAGTAGTCCTGATAATGGCACAATAGAGAGATGGATACGCAATTTGATATCAAATCATTTGAGACAATAACGGTTGAAATTCAAAATAATGTTGGAAAAGTTTCATTAAATCGCCCTGAAGTGCTTAATGCTTTTAACGACAGAATGTGCCATGAGGTTGAGCAGACTTGGAAAGCATTTCGGGTAATGGACGAAGTTCACAGCGTGTTATTGACTGCTAACGGTGAGAAAGCATTTTGTGTTGGAATTGACCGCAACGATAGCATGTCAGCCCTCGATGATTCTGAGAATCTATATGGGACGTCAAATAACTTTATGTATGACGATCCTGGCGATGCACTAGGCCCTAAATCGTGTGACCTTTGGAAACCTGTAGTGACCGCAGTCAACGGAATGTGTTGCGGAGGCGCTTTTTATTTGTTAGCTGAAAGCGACATCATCATTGCAAATGAGAGCGCAACGTTTTTTGACCCCCATGTAACTTATGGTATGCCGGCGGTTTACGAGCCAATGAAAATGGCTCAACGTGTACCACTAGGTGAGATTCTGCGCCTCACTCTGCTAGGAAACTACGAACGGGTAACCGCTACGACAGCAAAACAAATTGGACTAATCAGCGAAGTAGTGAAAGATGATTCCCTCATTGAGAAGGCTCTTTGGTTAGCTGAATCAATAGCTGCACAACCCCCAATAGCAGTCCAGGCAAGTTTACGAGCCATATGGGCTGCAAATGATTTAGGCAGACTTGACGCAATGGCTTTGGCTCCTTCATTATTGACCACCGGCATGTCCAAAAGTTCGCTAGAAGAAGGTCAAAACGCTTTTGAGAGTGGCGACAGAATTGAGTACAGATACCGTTAACTTGAGCAGATTGGGTTCTTGCTCATTTGTCAGTAACCTTTAAATATGGAAAAACTCCTCAGTAATCTGCGACTTACGTCCCCAGTGACTTAATTTTTTCGTCACTGGGCCCATTCGAAGTTTGCACAAAGAGAGGAAGTCATGAATTCGCATCAAAATCCATCAGAAATACAAAATAATTCAAATATGCCATTTCAGAAATATAAGGCATTTAAAACAATTGATCTCCCTGATCGATCATGGCCCAGTACGGTTATATCCAAGGCTCCATTGTGGTGCTCAGTAGATCTAAGAGACGGTAATCAAGCCCTGATTGAACCTATGGACCCAGATCGAAAATGGAGAATGTTTAAAAAACTTGTAGAAATCGGTTTTAAAGAAATCGAAGTCGGTTTTCCCTCGGCATCTGAAGCTGATTTCACCTTTGTACGAGAAATTATTGAAGAAAAAGCTATCCCCGACGATGTTACAATCCAGGTGTTAGTCCAGAGCAGGCCCGAACTTATTGACAGAACATTTGAGTCAATTGCTGGTGCGAAAAACGCAATTATCCATTTCTATAATTCAACATCGACTCTTCAACGAAAAGTTGTTTTTGGACTTGATCGCGAGGGGATTAAAAAGATTGCAGTTGATGCAGCGAAATACTGCAAAAGTCTTGAATCAACTGTTCCCGATACTAACGTCCGGTACGAATACTCTCCCGAATCATTTACAGGCACAGAGCTCGATTTTGCAAAAGAAATCTGTGACGCAGTTGTTGATGTGATTGACCCTTCACCTTCTAATAAAATCATCATCAATCTACCTGCGACTGTTGAAATGGCCTCTGCGAACACTTACGGGGACATGATTGAGTGGATGCACCGCAACTTAAATCGTAGAGACGATATTATTCTAAGTCTCCACCCTCATAACGATAGAGGAACGGGTGTAGCCGCAGCAGAATTTGGTTTGATGGCTGGTGCTGATCGAGTTGAAGGAACATTATTTGGCAACGGAGAACGAACTGGAAACGTTGATGTCATTAACATTGCTATGAACATGTACAGCCAGGGCGTTGACCCCATGCTTGATATCAGCGATATTAACGATATAAGAAGAGTGGCTGAGTACTGCAATCAACTACCAATACACCCGAGACACCCTTATGTCGGGGACCTTGTTTACACAGCTTTTTCAGGATCACATCAAGATGCAATCAAGAAAGGCTTTGACGCACTCAAAACTTCTGACGAGGGAATTTTTGAAGTCCCTTATATTCCGATAGATCCCTTCGATGTCGGTAGAACTTATGAAGATGTTGTCAGGGTCAATAGTCAGTCAGGAAAAGGTGGCGTTTCTTACTTATTAAAAACCGAAAACCAGTTTGATCTTCCAAGGCGCATGCAAATTGAATTTACAAGATCCATTCAAAAGATTACTGATGCCACAGGGAAAGAGATTACCGCTCAACAGATTTTCAATGAATTCTCCGGTGAATACCTTGACTTAGATTATCCATTTATGCTCCATGGATACGAATCAGCACAAAATGCTGAAGGAAGGGATCGGACATTATTAACTGCAAGAATGACAAACTCTGGAGAACAAATGATAGTTCAAGGTGAAGGATCTGGCTCCCTTGATGCCTTTGTTCAGGGTTTAAGAATTGCTTTGCCATATGACTTGCGAGTTCTTGATTACCACGAACATTCTAAGGGAACAGGTGTAGATGCGACTGCCGTAGCATACGTTGAAATGGCTATCGACGGAAAGGAACTATGGGGATGCGGTTTGCACACAGACATAACTCGCGCTTCCATGCGCGCGATCATTAGCGCAATTAATAGAGCCGATAAAGATCAATAACCTATGGTGAAAGAAGTGGAAGTCTCGCAAGCTAAAGATGATTCGGAACTACCACTGAGCGGTGTCAGAATTTTAGCTGCTGAACAAATGCAGTCCCTTCCGTATGCGACCCAATTACTCGCAAGTTTCGGTGCTGAAGTTGTAAAAGTAGAGCACCCATCACGAGGTGATCTAGGAAGATCAGGCTTACCAAGCACAACAGGCATTGATGGGAAACCAGTTGGAGCGACTTTCTTAAGAAATAACCTTTACAAAAAAAGTATCGGACTAGACCTCAAAAGCACTGATGGGCAAGACATATTTCGCAAGCTAGCGAGAAACTTTAATGTAGTAGCCGAAAACTACAAGCCAGGCACAATGGAGAAATTCAATCTTGGGTATACAGATCTTCAAAAAGCCTGTCCTGAAATCATATATCTATCGCTTTCTGGCTTTGGAAATTCAGTCGAAACCCCATATAAATCATGGCCAGCTTTTGCACCTGTTGCCGAAGCGATGTCTGGTATTTATAACTTCAATCGCGACGCTGGTGAACCTTTGAAAGTTTCACCAGTAGGTGCGTTAGGTGATACGGGAACGGGTTTATTTGCTGTTATAGGTATCCTTACAGCCCTGCATAGGCTTGAACGCTTTGGTGAAGGTTCATATATCGATATTTCTATGTTTGACTCAATGATTGCATTCGCTGATATTGTCCCTAATTATTATTCAATGGGCAAGGATCCGAGAACGCCTAGTTTGCTCATCAATCATGGATTCAAAACCGATAAAGGAGAAATCATTATTCAAATTGGGCGCGAGCACCAATTTGAAGCATTCGTTAAGCGGATTGGCAAGCCCGAATGGGCACAAGCTGACCGGTTCTCGACCAGAGCCGGATGGGTTAAAAATATTCAAGAAATAATCGATCAATTCTCTATATGGGCCGGAGATAGAGAAATCATAAGTGTGTGCGAGGACCTTGCTGCTGCAGGTGTTGCCGCTGCCCCAGTCTTTGAGGCTTCCGACGTTGTTAACGACCCACATGTTGAAGCAAGAGAAATGCTGCTACCAGTTGAAACGAATGGAGAGCACAACGTTCTCACTGCAGGAAACCCAGTACGAATTGACGGTTTAGACAAAAGACAACTAACTCCCCCACCCTCATTAGGTGCTGATACCAAAAGTCTTTTGATGTCAGAATTAAAACTGAGTGAAACTGAATATCAAGACCTTCTCAAAAGAGGCGTCGTAGGCTAGCTTGCCTGATTCACTCTCGGAGATTTTGAATTGCTTCATCGGACAGTGGATCTCTTCCTAAGCCTATATTATTTTTGGGCCAGTCCGCTGGAGGAAGCATCAAGGGCGACTCTTTACTTTGCCCAAACCAAAGGTCATGGCGACGATGCTTAAATTTCCAATTTTCTTTATCCAGATTCTGGGATTTGGAAAGCTCGTATAGGTCAGTGTATCTGATTAGTTGTTCGTAATAACCTTCTCGCTTATTCTGAGCGTAGCATCTAGCCCACACTTCACCTTTTGCCTCACTCTTACTAAGAAAAGTAATCCTATGGTTAGTAACAAGAATAACTGCGAACTCTAATTGCTCCATCGTGGCTTCTGCCATTGATCTCAGTCCATCTTCACCAGATCCCATTGATCCAAATTTTGCGTCGGGCGTGTAGAGAGTAATCAGTAATTCAATGTCACGATTCCGGATAGCTTCACAATAACTTAAAACTAAATCTCTTATCTCCTCTTTGGCGTGCAATTCCCTAACAGCATTTTCGTAGTCAAATGTCATATGATTAGTTTCTCATATCTTTGATATTTGTTCTTGCTTTAGGTAATAAGATGGTTTTTGAGAGGGAACTGATGGATACTACTAAAAGCGAATGGGAGACGAGACGGGATATCTCATCGTTTGTTTTGTCTGAGTCAGAAATCGCTTCAATCATAAGTCGTGCATCGCATGCTGTTGTTTCGTGGGTGACAAAATCGAACCAACCAGTTACAGCAGTTATGCTCTTTGCTGTAGTTGATGGCCTTATTACAGTTACATCCACTACTAATAGGGCTAAATACCATGCATGGAGACGCAATCCTTCTAGTTCATTCTGCATCTGGGATCCTGAAAATATTGGAAAGCAAATAACGTTGCGTGGGAACGTGAAAATCAGTCAGGATAACGATTTACTTCGGGAATATACTAAATACTTTTTAACGCGAGCAATGGGTGGCAAAGAACCAAGCAAGGAGAGATTAGAGAAGGAATTGGCAACTTTCCTAGCTCCGGACAGATACATGATGCAATTGTTGGTCGACAAGACGCTAAGCCACGACCTGGATTCGTTGTTGCACAGAGAACGTGAATTGCGCAATGGAGATAAACAGTCGTGATAGTACCCGCTGAAGACATGCTCAAATTGAAAGGATTAAAATTCCCGGGAGGTTCCATGAAGATTGAGCATTGGGAAAACTGGTTATTGACAGACTGTACTGGCTCCGCACAATTGCCCTCCAACATAGTTCACCCCATCGCCTTATTTCATATTCCTATTCAGGGAGTGGGAACTTCTATCGCTGAACTCTTTGCTCTTGGTCAAGTAGAAGGGGCTGGATCAGTAGGGCTAGAAGGGTATGATTGGGAATACTTCTCTCTCCTGCATGAGGATGTTGAATATTGCTTTGAAGGCGAAGTTATTGAGGTTGAACGAGTCCAAACGAAGTCAGGAGGAGTTTTTGATCGCTTTGTATTCTCAATTGAATTGAGCACTGTTAGAGGAGACCCTGTAGCAAAAGTTACGAACAGTTGGCGGTTTTGGAGAATGAAATGAGTGACATAATTGACTACCTCGACTATGAAATCCCATCTTTAATTGTTGAGCGAGTAGATCCTAATAAAATGAAGACAATGGCTGCTATCCTGCGGGATCCTTATCCTGTGCATTGGGACAAAGATGCGAACGCAACCCTTGGCCTAGAGGGGCGTGTCATCAATCAAGGTCCGCTTAACCTCTCATACATAGCAAACATGCTTATTGCTTGGCAAGGACCATCGTGCATCAAAAGATTACAAGCTCGTTTTTTAAAGCCAGTGCTTGATGGAGATACGGTCATTGCAGCAGGAAAGATTATCGAGATCATTGACCATGAGAAGGCTAGAGTTCGCGCAAGAGTGTGGTTGAGTCGCGATAATGAAATTGTTCTTGAAGGTGAAGCTGAGATCCAGTTATCAGCCTAAATCTGCATTTGTCCGAGCCCATCTCTTGTGTGAACAAGTGCTGGGCAAAGGCATGTAAAAATTGTTAATCCAGATTCGGTACTGATTTTATATTCATGCTTTACTATTCCCCTCTGAGGATCTGATTCTGACTTTCGTTTATCTATAAGGTGGCTTTGAGCTTTGAAGTTAACGTCAGGACGGAGTGGGTTGGGGAAAGTGAAATTTTCAAATCCCATTCCCGCTATCCAGGCGATATCTCCGTTGATCTCAAGGTTTAGCTTGTTCCAGATTGCGAATGTGTAGGCACCTGATGCAATGATTCCGCCGAAAGGTGATTTCTTTGCTTTCTGGGGATCTACGTGAAAATACTGATTGTCATATGTAAGAGAGAAGTCAATTAGTTCTCTTTGGGAAGCGGAATACCACTTAGATTGAAATGTTTCTCCGACATTTAAGTCTTCAAAGCATCTCAGTGTGGCGCCTCTTTCCATCTCAATGTTCCTTTTCAAAGAGAATTCCTTTTTTGGTTAATTCTTTGATAGTTGCGGGACTCTTTCCTAGTAAACCATTAAGAATCTCAAAGTTATGCTCCCCTAAAGCTGCTGCTGTGTAATTATCATCCGGAAGTGGGTCGGAACTCTTGAACGGAAATCCCGGTATTTGGATCTCCCCCGCAAGAGGATCAGTTACAGTTCGGACTGTACCTCGTTCAAGGAAATGCGGATGTTTAAGTGCGTCTTGTGGAGCCAATGACGGTCCACATGGCACTCTATGGGATTGCAGTTTTTGAATCACCTCCTCATCGGTTCCAAAAGATTGCATCCATGATTCAATGATTTCAGTTAAAGCCGCTCGATTCTCAAGTCGTGCTGGGTTACCGATAAATCGTTCGTCGTCTTGAAGTTCAGGTTTGCCCATAGCTAAGTAAAGATTTTGTATTTGGGCTTCAGCACATAAAATCACTATCCAGCCCTTTGGGCCTTTAAACGAACCTGCTGGTGAAAGCATCTGAAATTCTGTTCCCTGCCGCATAGGCACATACTCTCCATTTGTCATTGATGACGCATGGACAGGCATATCATGCATGTGAAATAAAGCATCTACCATTGAGATATCTAAATGCGTTCCCCTTCCGGTTCGTTCGCGATGAAATAATGCATGACCTATAGCTGCGAAAGCATGAACCCCAGCATTAGTATCTCCCATTCCTATCCCTACGAACATTGGAGGCCTATCTGCTTCTCCTGTCATATGCATTATTCCTGCATACCCTTGAGCAATCAGATCAAAACAGGGCAGACTTGAAAGGGGTCCTGTCTGACCGAAACCTGAGACTGACGCCATAATGATCCGAGGATTTCGTTGTGATAGTTCTTCGTAACCCAGCCCCTTGCGATTGAGCACTCCAGGACTAAAATTCTCAACAACGATATCAACGTGTTCCGATAACTCAAGAACGACCTCTTTCCCTATCTCTGTATTGATGTCTAGGCATACACTCTTTTTCCCGCGGTTCTGTTGAATGTGTGTGCCAGCTCTCTTATTTATTCTTGGCCGATTCGAACGGTTAGGGTCTCCATATGGTGGCTGTTCAACCTTAATGATATTCGCTCCGAGTTCAGTAAGTAAACGAGTGCAAGCTGGGCCTGCGAGATACCTAGTTAAGTCAAGAACACTTACACCTTGAAGCCAAGCATCAGAAGTATCCATAGAATTCCCCCATCCTTTTAAATTTATCATGCATATTTTGCGCCACCATCAACAGGAATGATTGCTCCATTTATTTGAAAGGCAAGGTCGCTAACCAAAAAAGCAACGATATCCCCAATGCTCTCTGGAGTTGATAGTCGTCCAGTTAGATTTGGCATGAACTCCGTCGTAGCCCAACTCTCTATGTCAAACCAATCATCCGCAATGCCTTTCTTTTTAGCGTTCTTTTTTAGCATTTCTTTGACTTCAGCAGTAGCTATCATTCCGGGGTTTATGAGATTCACTGTGATACCTGTTTGATTGAGTTCTCGAGCAAGACTTTTGACTATCGGTACCAAGGCAGCTTTCGATCCATAGTATCCCGGTGAATGAGTACCAGGATTCTCTATCCCAATTGTTCCCATAAATAGTATTCGGCCCCACCCCCTGTCCGACATACCCCCAATAACTACTTGAGAGAGTTTGACACCCATCAAAACGTTATGCTCCCACTCTTCTATCCAGGATTCTGTTGATTCCCAAGATGACCTTCTTGGAGTCCCGTAGTTATTAATAAGAATGTCTATAGGGGGAAGAAGTGATTTAATCTCATCATGACCAAGCTCCAAAAGGTCAGCTTCTAAGCGCGTTACATTGATTTCTTTATTTGCGAGTTGCTCAAAAACGACTTGGGTTTCATCTTCAACAAACCCATGCACAATGACATGGGCTCCTTCAGCACCCAATCTTTCAGCAATTCCAGCGCCAGTGCCTCGGTAGCTTCCAGTTACTAAAGCAACCTTACCATCAATGTTGAGATTCATCTTGGTCGCGGTTCTCTGGGGAGACCTAAAACTCTTTCGCCAAGTATGTTTCTCATGACGTCCGATGTTCCGCCCTGTATGGTGTATGCAGGGGCATATGCAACACCCATTTGGAGTTGATCTCCGGCTACTGCAGAGACTCCTAATATTGAGGCTGCAAAGTTAGCCACTCGTTGTTCATGTTCGGTGCAGAAGCATTTTGTCGCAGCGCTAAAGCCTGCTGGTGCTTGACCTAAAGCACCTTTGTACACCAAAATTCTTCCTATTTGATACCCGGTCTCCAGTGATGCAATTTCTTGTCGAATAAGTGGATCTTTTTTATTTGCTACTTCACAGGCTCTCTCGAATAGCAACCAGTTTGACATCAGCCGGTCAATGCCGCCTCGCTCATGCTCCAATTGAGACATCGTTTGCGAGAAAGCGTTATTTTCTTCTCCAATCAAGTTCTCAGCTGAGACTCGAACATCCGTAAAGAAGATTTCGCAAAAGTGCTGATTTCCAACTGCATCAACGATTGGTCGAACTTCGATTCCATCCAAGTCCATAGGAACAACAATTTCACTTAGACCTTTGTGTGGTGGTCCATCATTAAGAGTTCGGACAATTAAGTAACAGTAATCTGAGATTGCAGCAATACTTGTCCAGATCTTTTGCCCATTGATGATATAGGAGTCCCCATCTCGTCTGGCAAAAGTTTGAAGTGAGGCTAGATCTGAGCCTGAATTGGGTTCGCTCATACCAATACACCATGTACTTTCACCTTCAAGCATCGCAGGCAGAAATCTTTTCTTTTGGTTCTCAGTCCCATAGGAGTAAATTGCGGGCCCCATCTGCCGATCAGCGATCCAGCTGGCTGATATGGGAGCGCCAGCTTTCATCATTTCTTCAGCGACAATGATTCGCTCTATTCCCGGCCTGCCTCCGCCTCCGTGTTCTATTGGCCATGTCATGCCGATCCAGCCTTCGCTTGCTAGGACCTTAGAAAATTCTTTTGAATATCCATTGATCCACGAATCATCGAAGCACCCATATTCAAGTGCACCTTTTGTTGCGACGGACCTCGCATGCTCACGCAGTTCTTCAAGATGTGGCGGAAAAGAGAAATCAAAGGACATTTAGCCACCAATTCCATAGACGCTTCGAGCTGTCGCCCAGAAAAGGTCATCCTTTTCAGTTGCCGTAAAGGTTTGGACTATTTTTTGAAAGGTGTTCCATATAACAGAGTACGGCAGTGTCTGTCTGTCTACAGGGTAGTTCGACTCAAACATGCATTTCTCCGTTCCGAATGTTTCAATACACCACAGTATCCGTTCATTCCATACAGTTACCACTTCATCTGATGATGGAGGGCGAGGTCCAGATACCCAGTTTGTTCCAAAATAATTCTCCATACCTATCCCGCCAATTTTGAGGTACACATTTTCTAGTTTTGCAAGTTTCCGTAAGTCTGATTTCCATAAGGCCTGCACATTATCTTGCTTCTTTTCCCATCGCCCAATTTTTAATGGCGCACCTAGGTGATTGATAATGACTTTGGTGTTTGGAGCTTCTTTAGCCAGGTTGTAAAGCTCATGCAGTTGATCAAAATACACCCAAGCATCGAAGCTAAGATTATGCGTACCGAGGAAACGTACCCCGTCAGCAAATGCCTTATGTGTCATTAGCCCCTCTGGTGGCTTGCTGTGCGAAACAGATATCTTAGGGTCGCTACTCCAAGCAGTAGCATGCCTAATTCCTTTTAACATCTCCCCACTGACCTCTTGATGTGCATCTAACAAATCGCTGATTTTATCGCCTAGGGAGAGGTCGATAAAGGCAACGATGCCTGAAATATTACATCCTTTAAGCTCTTTAGATCTAGCCGATTCGTTAAAAACAAATTCAGTCTCCCCTACAGAACGCAGTTCCTTTTGAGCTTCTTTTCGGTAATTCGCCAGGCATTCAACGAATATCGTGTCGGTTACTCTATGACCTCTACTCGTATCTTTACTTAGTTCTTCTGCACGATATCTGCTTCCGCCGCGCTCCCATAAGTGATGGTGAGGGTCTATGATCCGCTGCTTTGAGTCAACAGGTGGTTCCTGCCCAGTGTTGATCCATTCCAGTCGGTCAAGATTCATTTTTGCTCAATCTAGGAGGCATGAATGTACCGTAGCCCAAGTTAGCTAATTGATGTGTACAAGCTATGGGATTGCGTAACACACTCAAGATCAATAGAGTGAGCAAATGAGTGGTTTTATAGACGTGCATGGCCATGTTGTCTTAGAGGAAAGTCTGGGCGCAGCTGGACCGGTATGCGGACCGGAACTTGGAAATTATTCCGATGGAACCACATTCTTTAGGGTTGGAGATTGGCGTTTAGACGGAGTGCCTTATAGGGAGTCTCTTTTTATGCAAGCGAAACTAAGACTTGAAGCGATGGACGAAGCTGGAATTTCGTTACAGGCCTTATCGCCCAATCCGTTAACTTATCTCCATTGGATAGATGCTAGGGATGCTGCCAACTACTGCAAAATTCACAATGAGGCCATGGCTTCACTTGTTTCTGAGCATAAAGATCGGTTTTTGGGATTCGCTTCACTACCGATGCAAAATATTGACATGGCGATTCAGGAGCTGGAATATTCCGTTAAGGAATTAAATTTGATCGGAGGATACATCGGCACTGATTTCGGCACTGACTTTGATGATCCCAAAATGGATGAGTTCTATGCTGCGTGTTGTGAATTTAATGTCCCCCTATTTCTTCATCCCGCTCCTTCTGGCCTTGATGGACCTCTTCGGGACCCTCGAATGCGAAAATACGACTTAGACCTAGTAATCGAATTCTCCTATGAGGAATTGGTGGCAACATCCATGATCATTTTTGGTGGAGTTACTAGACGATTCCCCAGTCTGGATATTTGCATATCGCATGGAGGAGGCTCAACCATGCTGCACAGAAGCAAACTTCGACTTCTCGCAGAACGGCGCCCATCCTCTCCTGATTGGATCCGCGAGCCAGGTGAATTTGACAAAGAACTAGATAATCTATGGTTTGATTGTCATGTGTCTGGGCGATTGGAATTTGAATTCGCCATCTCCCAATTAAATACAGACCGTTTGGTTTTCGGAACAAACTTCGGTGGATGGGATTCAGGGGCTGCGCACTACCCTTCGGAAATGCTTAAGAAATTAAACACCAATGCGCAGACTTTGCTTCGTCTAGATACTGCTACCTGAGACTACTCGTAGGTAACTCCTAAGCCCAGTCCGCCATCAATTGTGAGAACGTTCCCGGTCGCCCAGTTCGCATTCACTAAATATTCAAAGGCTTCAGCGACTTCAGCTGTTGTGCCAGATCTTCCAAGTGCATGTAGGTTTCCCATGTCGGCAAGGCGTTTATCAGACTCTTCTTGTGATGATAGCCCTGCTCGTACATTAATTTCTGTGGGCACCCCTCCAGGGCGAACACACCCCACCCTTATTTCGTCTTTGCCCAGTTCGGCAGCTAGAACTCCTGTCAAAGCTTCTAAAGCTCCTTTGGTAGCAGCATAAGGTGATGCATTTGGAAATGCTCTTTGGGTATGAACTGAACCTACAAAAACTACACATCCCTTGGACTCTTTGAGGTGTTCAAATGCTTCCTTAACAAGCATCATCCCCCCTACAACATTTGAGTGAAAGACTTCAACTAGCTTCTGTTCTTCAAAATCGGCCACGTCGCACCTGTACATATTGCCTGCATTGCTGATTAGTGCATCAAGTTTTCCTCCGTAAACTACTGCTTTGTTAATCATTGATTTTCTCTGTTCATCGTCTGTTACATCTCCAGTGAAGTATGTAATATCGCCACCTATCGCTTCGCAGGCCTCTTTCAGTTTCGCCTCTCTTCGACCCGTTATTACAACCTTTGCTCCTCGTTGAACAAAATGGTGAGCGACTCCTCGCCCGATACCTGATCCGCCTCCGGTAATCAGAACTGATTTACCATTTAAAGTAGCCATTATCTTTCGCCTCCGTTGATGATTATGTAGTTGTTTGGGTCTTTAACGTTGATAGTTGATGCGCAGCCACAATCAGTTCCTAGTGCATTGTGGTCATAGTAAATAGCTTGTTCAAGATCAGTCATCGCTTTAACACTTTCTCTTACTTCTTGCTCATTTCGCAAACCGGAACGTATATCCCGCAATTTCCGAAGATTATCGATCTGACTTTCGTCCTCAAGTCGAACCCAGTCTTCTACAGCATGAATTTGGAGAAAATAATTACTGTCGCGACCAAATTGAAACACAAGGCGGTCAAGAACTAGCTCCCTTCTCGTGATATCTTCTGAACTGAACTGGTGTCTTCGAAGACGTTTATCCCATTCCATTGACAGATGCATTTTTTAGGTTGAAGATTTCAAAATTAATAGTGTTCGTGACTTCAGTTAGTTCTTGTTGCGATTTCTTTTTCAATACGCTCCTTCAATTCATACTTTAAGATCTTTGTTGCACCCATCGGCCACTCTTGTATAAACCTAATGTGCTTGGGTATTTTAAAGGAGGCAATTTCCCCTTTGCAAAAGTTTATTATTTCCGCTTCGGTGGCCTCTTCGCCGGGTTTCAGTTCGACATATGCTACTGGTACTTCGCCGTACTTTTCATCCTCTAACCCGACAACAGCGCTAAGTTTAATCTTTGGATGAGTCGCCAAGTATCCCTCAATCTCAACAGATGCGACGTTCTCTCCTCCCACCTTTAGCATGTCTTTCAACCTTCCGAGAAAAGATACTCTTCCATGCTTATCGATTGAGCCTAGATCCCCACTAAAAAACCACCCTTCATTATCAAAAGATTCTCCTGTCTTTTCGGCATCGTTGTGATATCCAGAGAATACACCCACTCCCTTGGCTACTATTTCGCCCTTTTGACCATGGCCTAGCAGTTCTCGAGTGTCTGGGTGGCGGATTTGGACTTCATTGCCTGGAAGAGCTTTGCCAGATGATTCGGACCGTCCTGAGAGGTCATCGGATCTGTCACTCATCACTACCGATCCACCCATTTCGGTCATCCCATACGCTGTAATCTGAACCGTATAAGGCATTTGTTTCTGCATCGAAACTAGTTGCTCTGTTGGACCCACATTGAATATCGTTCGTACTGAGCTGAAATCCTCTTCAGAGTATTCTTTCAGATTCAAGAGATCTAAGGTTAACTGACCGAAAGCTGGAAACATGACATCAGGTTGATGTTCTTTGATCATCTCGAGTCCTAGCTCGGGTTCAAAATGATCCATAGAGATAAAGGTCCCTTGCACAGAAAGTGTTCCGCAAAAGGGTTGCGTAAATGCAGTATGGAACATCGGCAGAGGCCCCCAAACAACATCGTTAGGCTGAAGGCATAGCCTATCTCTGCCTCCAACTATTCCCGCATGCAAAAGCACAGTATGAGTCAATGGGCAACCCTTGGGCATTGCAGTAGTGCCTGATGTATAGAACATTATTGCGAGATCACTTAGTTTTATATCATTGGCAGTCGACAGTATTTCTTGTTCGTCTAAGTCATGTCCTTTATTTAAGAAATAGTGTTCGCTCTGGAAACCTATTCGTTTCTTTTCACCAAACAGCACTACCCGCTCAAGGTCCGGATAATCTCCCAACTCAAGTGCTCTTTTTGTATCAGGTAAATTCTGGATTCCAGGAATAGCCTTGGTTAAAAGCTCAGCATAATTTGTGAATTCGTCTGCTTTGTCGCTGGTAAGAATAATCTTGATCCCAGAGTCTTTAGTTACATGGGAAATTTCACGTGATTTAAATCGCCCATTATAGAGAACGGGTAATGCCCCAAGGAGGGAAACAGCAAAAAGTGACTCCACGTAGCGGACACTGTTGGCCATCAATATACCTACTGGGTCTCCTTTAGAGATTCCAAAGCATTTTAGAGACTTGGCTATACTCAGAGCCTCTCTGAAAATTTCACCGTATGTACTTGACTCGTCAGGAAGTACTAGGCACAGCCGTTCAGGATCGTCTTCTGCGCCTTCAATCAAAAGTTGAGGAAAAGTTTTCTCTACAGAATTATTCATCGATGACGGGAACTTTCATTGCGTTGCTTGGTATGAAACTATCTAGCTGCTTAGGATTAGGTAAACACTCAAAGTTTTGAGTCGCGATCTTTCGCCCTACAACGCGCCCTAGGGTTAATGCTGGCGTTATCCTCATTCCTCCCATTCCAATCACCGGCCCCAGCCCACCACTGCAATCACCAACAGCAAACAATTTCGGAATAGGTTCGCCATAGACATTTAGAACTTGCAGGTCGGCGTTAACTCGGAATCCTCCTGCTGGGAAATTGATGCCGGTAATCATTCTTGAGGCATAATAAGGAGGTTCCATAATTCCTCTTCTGCCGGCAGGGAGGATAACCCTTCCAAATTCTGGGTCCTTATCCTCTGAAGAAGCAAGAAATTGATTCCAACGGACAATTTGTGAGTCTAGTCCTTTGGGATCGCACCCTATTGTTTGAGCAAGTTCTGTCAATGAGTTAGCGGACGATGGAGTTTCTGGCATCTCGTTAATAAGTTGCATTTTTTTCATATACGTCTGGTTATCGTAAATGTAATGAGCAGATCTATTTGGTTGATCATTTAGTTCTTTAACTCTGTAATCATAAGGCCCTGCTTCATCATGAAATCGGCTACCGTGTTCATTTACCGCTATTGAATCTTCGACAAGCGCAGAGCCAACCATGATCAGTGGCGGAATCATAGTCATATTAATTAACTCTCCCCCGACCTCTTGCCCCATAATATGCCCATCTCCAACATCATGTTGAGTTCCTAAATAGGGAGTTGATGCCATGTTCTCGGGTTGATATTTTTTTCTCAGTGATGAATTTGCTTGGTATCCACCCGCAGCCAAGACGACTCCCAGTTTCGCTCGAAAAGTTTCGTTCTCAGCTTGAACTCCTTCTATCACATTCTTCTCAACTAATAGCCTTCTCGCTCTGGTGGATGTACGAATTACAACATCGTTTTTTTCCAAAACATCGGAGAAGACTTTTGTGAACATACTCGTGTCTGTCACATCAACCATTCTATTTACAGAGTGTTGGAGTGGTCTTGGTAGAAACCTATTGAACTCAAAGCCCAGATCTATTAACCAGTCATAAGTGCTTGCAGACTCTTGCGAAAAGACTTTTGCAAGTTCTGAATCAAACTCAATGCCATAATTCTCTTTTTGGCGATTAATTTCTTCAACCATGTCTGCATAGAAAATTTCAGCGCTATCTTCAAAACCCTCTTTATCTTGCATCGCAAAGCCTTGAAAAGCAAGGTAGCCAGTTGATCGTGCAGCGTTGCCACCTATTAACGTATCTGCTTCAAGAAGTAGGACAGAAGCTCCGTTTTTTGATGCCTCCAGAGCTGTTGCGACACCGGCTGGCCCGCCTCCTATAACAACAATATCGGCGCTATTTTTCAACTCTCCATTCCCCCAGGTTCCAT
>DBHP01000016.1:23887-47233 GCA_002295705.1 Candidatus Neomicrothrix sp. UBA825
GTCTACTAATTCAATCCTCAAGCCGGTATTTTGAAGTGTGTGGTATGTAAAGCCGAATGGTCCATCGGTATCAGGGTTATAGTACGTCGATTCCCACATGTAACCAGAATTAGTAAGACGTGCATGATCCTCTTCAAGGTTTTTAGTCCAAAAACCTAAATGATGAATCCCCAAGTCAGCTTGCCCCCACACGGTACCGGGAGCAACCCGAATTATTTCGTAATGTGGTGGTCCCGTTGTTGAGTACACTACTTTCATATCTGCTGTCACAATCCCATTGGGTTGCTCACAGATAATTTCAAATTCGGTCACACTCGCCCATTCAATTCCTAAATTTGAGGAAAGTTCATCAAGTGCCCCGTCAAAATCGCTTACTACAAGACCGAAATGATAAAAATCAGATAATGGAAACATGTTAAACCCCGTTTGATGTCCAACCACCATCGGCAAAAACAGTGGTACCTGTTATATAACTAGATTCAGCGGATAAAAGAAATTTTGCGACGGAAGCAATTTCGTTTGGCTCCCCAACTCTCCCTAAAGGAACTCGCCCTTCCAACCAAGAAACTTGTTCTGGATCATTGAGTCTCTCTGCAGTCATTGGAGTTCGTATTGCACCTGGACCTATTGCATTAACCCGTATTCCCATCGGAGCACCTTCTATCGCTGCAGCTTTGGTGAGTGCAGAGATTGCACCTTTGCTGGCTACATAGTGAGCCTGCCCAGGAACTGCAATTTCAGCGTTGACAGAGGAAATGTTCACAATTGAAGCATCTGATCCAGCTTCATGATTTTCGAACAAAGATCTTATTCCAAGCCATGTGCCGGTGACATTAACCTTCAAGTGATGCTCAAAGGTGGCCATCGAAGTTTCCATTATCGTGCCTCTCGTTCTGATACCCGCACAATTCACTAAGCCTTGAACAGGCCCGACTTGTCCGAAAAGATCGGTCCAGGCTGCCTCATCGGTAACGTCTAGTTGTTTGACGTTAATCTTGTCTTGCAAGTCAACACTGATGACTTCAAACGCCTCGGATGTTAAATAATCACTAACTTCTTTACCGATACCCGAAGCTCCGCCTGTGACAATAACTTTCATTGACTTTTCTCCTTGTTTTTGATCAGCTTTTTAAGTTCTCCTTTAGCAACTTTACCACCAGACGAAATCGGAAGACTTTTCAGCACATTCAGCGTTTCAGGCCACCATTCAATTGAGACACCCTGTGACCTAAGGAAGTGTTGCAATTCCTGAAGAGTTAGGTGCTCTCCGGCATGAAGTTGCACGTATGCAGCCGCTATTTCTCCGAGCTTTAAATCAGGCTTCGGCACAACAGCAACTAACGCTACTTTTGGATGCAACTCTATTTCCCTTTCAATGGCGACTGCCGATATATTTTTGCCACCGCGAATTATGATGTCCGATACTCTGCCTGTTACTTTGAGCCACCCTTCAGAATCAACTTCAACCAAGTCACCCATTAAAAACCAGCCATCATCTGTCATGAGTTCACGATTGGCATCCTCATCATTCCAATAACCTAAAGAAAGGGCAGGGCCTTTGCATGCCGGTTGCCCTTCCCCTACATCTGCTATCTGCTGACCGGTTGAAGGGTCGTAAAGACGGACATGCATTTCAGGAATTACCATCCCAGCAGATGTATAACGTTTGTTGGCGGGATCCCGAATCGTAGTTCCACTAAGAGTCCCCGTTTCATTTGAACCATAGAAATTTAATACACGACACCCAGACTTCTCCTCAAGTTCCTGCGCCCGCACGGGTGAAATTGATTCACCTCCGGTGAAGATGACTTTAAGCGATGAAATATCGATGCTTGAACTTGCATCAAGGATCATGACAAATTGCGATGAGACTGCACAAAGTACAGTCACTTGATGCTTCTCAATCTGTTTAGCAGCTTCCTGCGCGTCAAAGCGCTCTTGCAGTAAACACGGAACTCCCAAGAGTGTTGGAGTGATATGCGCTGTCCACAAACCAAAGCCAAAAGGAGCCGGAACTACACTCATCCAAATCTCGTCTTTGTTAAGGTTTCCAAAATCTACGGCTTTTTTATGAAAATAGAACCATCGGTTCAGAGTTTGCATGACGCACTTTGGCAATCCAGTAGTCCCAGAAGTGGAATTTAAGAGCCAAAGGTCAGATGGCCCTATAGCCTTACCTGGGTATATGTCAGAACTACCGCCTTCTAGGTCATCAAATTGACCTTCAACAGATACATAATTAATACCTAAGTGCTTTGAAATATCATCTACGGTTCCAAGCAGATTATTTGGCTTGGATAAGAATAAAGAAGCGCCTGTAACATCTGAAAGATATTTCAGTTCTTGTAATCCTGCTTTCCACCCTGCTCCGACTGCTACGACCCCCGCTATCTCACAAGCGAGATAACATACATGAACATCTGCATTATCGGGAAGCCATACAAGAATCCTATCACCTAAGTCTGACTCTCTTTGGATCAATTGCGCTAGAGATCTAGCACTCTGGTAATACTGTTTCCAAGAGGTCTGATCTTCTCCATTTTGATACGCAACTCCGTAGGGATTTCTTTTTGCATTATCTTCTACGAAATCTGCGAGTCCTTTTGACTCCTCCCACCATCCCTCTTTGACGTATCTTTCAATCTCAGCTTCGCCTGCCCTATATTGCATTTTGATTCACCGAGAAAAGTATATTTAAATCATCACTGCTCGCATCTAGATCGACAGGCTTTAAAAGTCCTCTAAGTAGCAAGTAGCCCTCATCCTCGAGGTGAGAAAAATTTTGTTTATTTGATTTCAAGACTTTTGTCCTTGCGTTTAACCGATCGTCGAGTTTGAGTTAGATACACGCCACCAATGAGTATTACCCCGCCTAATATGGAAATGATGCTCGGGAAGATACCCATAACTAACCATGACCAGAGCAATGCAGATATGGGTACGGCGTAGTTATACGACATCGTTTTGTTCGCCTCAAGTCGTTGAAGAGCCCAATACCAGAGGTAGTATGCCAAAACGGTTCCCCCAATAGCAGTGTAAATCATCCAACCCCATTGCGAACCTGAGAAATCACCGAGGCTGCTCGCTGCTGATCTATAAAATGGAATCATCACAAATGAGCCTATGATCAAACAAATTCCTATTGTGCTGAAGGGGTCCAAATCTCCAAATTCGCGCTTATATAAAACATTAAAGACAGCCCATGTAAAGGGTGCTATCAGGCAAAGAGCAGCTCCCCATGGATTGTCAACAGACAGTGCTCCCGAACCTGAGCCAAAAGTGATGACAATTGCTGCACCGAAAAAAGCTATGGCAAAGCCAGCTATTTGAACCTTTCGGAGCTTTTCTCGCAATATCCATCCTGATAAAACAGCAGCCCAAGCTGGCGATGTGGTGACAAGAACGGACGCTAATGAGGGTGATAGGTAGTTTTGTGAATGAATCGCTGGAAGCTGGGAGCCTGGGATTCCAATTGCCGCTAAGAGAATTAATCGGCCAAATTTTTCTCGTGGGATTTTTGGTCTAGATTTTTTGACCAAAGCAAAAACAATGAGAAAAGATATTGAAACCAAAACAAATCTTATGGTTATGATTTTAGTCGCTGAAACAGTCGGGAGTAGATACGCATATGCAACAAACATTCCGCCCCACAGCACAACGGAAGAAATCAATGCCAGATGAATTTTTTGAAATTCTGTCAATTTATTTTGTCGTTTCTCAATGATTTCTACTCGTACAAACTCCTATGAGTTTTACAATAAAGCAAAAGATTAATAGATTTTCTAAATAGCTGTTTAAGGAGAAGGAACAAATGGAAGATATTCTCGTAGAGAGAAAAGGCGACGTACTCTGGATTACACTTAACCGTCCAGAGAGACTCAATTCGTATGGAAGGCAAACTATCGACGAGATAGTTCTCACTTTAAGAGAAAATATGGATGTGCGAGTAGGAGTAATCACAGGGAATGGTCGCGCTTTCTGCGCAGGCGGCTATCTTGGCAACCTAGCCGAAGCCGATTTCTGGAATGTTCGTACAATGTTCGTTGGAAGTTTGGAGCTCTTTGATGCTATAAGGAACGCCCCATTTCCAATTATTGCGGCTGTAAACGGAGGTGCATTTGGAGGGGGAAATGAACTTGTCGTTATGTGTGATCTAGCGATAGCTGCTGAAAGTGCTCAGCTAGGACAGACTGGAGTTAAGGTAGGAAGTGCTCCCGTGCTGGGAGGAACAAATCTTCTAGCTATGACTGTTGGTGAAAAGCGGGCCAAAGAAGTGTCATTTTTATGCAGAAAATATTCAGCGGAAGAGGCATATGAGCTTGGTTGGATAAATAAAGTCGTTCCCGATGAGATGCTCCATGAGGAAGTTGGGAGATGGTGCGAAGAAATAATTCAAATGAGCCCACGATACCTTGAAGTTGCTAAAGCTAGTTCGAACGTTATGTACCATCAAATGAGAGACAACATGGTGAATAGCCTTGGTGCTTTGATACAAGCCATAGGATCTCCGGACATGCTTGAAGGAGCGAACGCTTTTATGGAAAAGCGAAAACCTCAATTCCCCCCACGAAGTGGACCGGGAAACAATAACAATGACTAGATTCTACGATCAATATATTCCCAGTTTTGAAGATCGATTGGATTGGAATTCTCCTACCGTATTGAGACACCATGCTCATGAACGCCCAGACTCTACATACCTAAATGTTCCCTGGGCAAATGAATCTTACTCATATGCTGAAACCCTAGATATTTCGGAGCGTGTGGCATCTGGGATGCTTTCGACGGGCGCTTGCCCCGGAGATCGTGTTCTAATCATGATTCCAAATTGCTCTGCTTATATTTTCGCTTGGTTAGGAAGTTCCCTTGCTGGTCTAGTTGAAGTTCCGATTAATACTGCCTACAAAGGTGCATTTCTATCTCACCAAGCTTCAACTACCGCGCCAAAAGTAGCGGTTATTGCACCGGAGTACATTACTCGCGTATTAGATGTCTACGAATCTTTTGAATCTGTTGAACTTTTTATTTTGGTTGGCGAGGATAATGACACAAGCGCTGAAATAAATACGTTAAAGAATTCAGGTAAGCAGGTAGTCCAGTGGGATGACCTTTTAGGGTATGAGCAAGTTGATCTTCCAATAGTTAACTATTCAGATTTAGGTTCAATTTTTTTTACCTCGGGCACAACGGGCCTCTCAAAGGGTGTCATGATGCCTCATGCTCACATGTATTTATTCGCTGACGAAACTGTTTCTTTAACTCGCTTAACCTCATCAGATACGTATATGTCATGCGGTCCACTTTTCCATGGAAATTCGCAATTCCTTGCTGCCTATCCGGCCCTGATAGCAGGCGCCCAATATGTTCTGCAGGAGAGATTCAGTGCGTCAGAATGGATAAATCAAATAAGAGATTCAAAAGTAACTGTCACTAACTTTATCGGCGTGATGATGGACTTTGTTTGGCAACAGGAACCTCAACCGAATGATGCAGACAACGATCTGCGATGCGTTTTCGCAGCTCCAACGGCAAGTTCAATTTTAGAGGAATACAAATCACGTTTCGGGATTGAGGCATTTGTTGAGGTCTTTGGACTCACAGAAACCTGTATGCCCATACTTACGCCATACGGCGAAGACCGGCCACCTGGCGCGGCAGGTTTGCTTAATCAAGATTGGTTTGATATCCGTCTTGTTGATCCTGAAACAGATGAAGAAGTTGAGGTTGGATCTGTCGGTGAATTATTGGTTAGGCCAAAATTTCCTTGGACCGCATGTCAGGGCTACTTCAACATGCCAGATAAGACATGCGATGCATTCCGTAATCTTTGGTTTCATACGGGTGACGGCTTAAAGAGAGATAGCGAAGGATGGTATTACTTTGTCGATAGATTGAAGGACGCACTTCGTAGGCGTGGAGAAAATATAAGTTCCTTTGAAATTGAACAGGCTTTAATAAGCCACGAATTAATTGAAGAGGTAGCGGCTATCGGTGTACCAGCTGACCAAGAGGCTGGGGAAGACGAGGTGATGGTATTCATTGTTCCTTCCCTTGGGAAGACAATCTCACCAGAAGCAGTTTGGGAGTATTCCGAAAAACAACTTCCAGACTTCGCAATACCTAGGTACATACAGATTGTTAAATCACTTCCAAAAACACCATCGGAAAAGGTGCGAAAGATAGAGTTACGCGAAATCGGTGTTACAAATGAAACAAGCGATCGCGGACCCCAAAAGCGAAGGACACGAAGTGAAAAATGAACAAGAACAAGATAAGCAAACAGTAGTTTTTACAGACGAAGTTTCAGGTCGCAAGATCGTAGCGATGGATTCTGCTTATGACGTAGACGCACGTAATGTAGGATCAGACGTTTGTGTGAACGCTTCATACTGTGGAGTTCTACCTGCGCGATTCATTTCAGATAACGCCCCTCGAGCAGCCATTGGAATGGATTGTGCAGTGGGGCCTGAAGGTTCTGCCATAGCAGGACTTTGGTTTCTTGAGGCTTTGAAGATACCGGCCGCTGTAGCTGATGTTATGAGTGCACATCTTGGAAATGGCATCCACTTATACGAGCATGGAGTCATTAGTTTCAGCAACCAACTTGCTAAAGATTGCGGAGTTAAGAAAGGCATGCCAGTTAAGGAAGCGGCTTTGTTATTGTTAACAATAGACACAGCGAACATGACCTCAGCAGAGACCACAAATCGGACCATTATGCAAACATCGCCTGATGGACGTCATGTCATTGCGACTGATTCAATTGCTTTCGCTACAGAGGAGGATAGCGAACGTAATGTTCTTGTGACAGCTGGCCACACAGGCCGCTCAGCCGTACCTTACTTACTTAAGAGCAAACCTTGGGGGTTTATCTGCAGCGATGGCGGGCGCGGAATGGATGACTCCGGGATTGCAGGGTTGACAATTGTCGAAGAGTACGGACTAGCAGGAGCAACAGTTGATGCAAAGCTAGCTCGAATGGGAAGCGGATTATCTCATTATCATGATGGGATTATTTCTGCAGTCAACTCTCATGCTCTCATTAGAGGAGTTCAAATTGGCATGACGGCATCGGAGGCCTCAAGTATTCTTCTGCTAAAAACGGAATTGTAGGGGAGCTTACAAAGGTATAAAAAAATGCAGTTTAATATTGACCTAACTGATTAGTAGAAGTTAAATATGACTACAACTAATACGAGCTGCTTAAGGCTTGCTCGTGCAAAAGAGGGGAATTATGAAAAGTAAACTATGGAAGTTGCTTGCAATTTTTGCTGTCTTAGGGCTAGTTGCAGTTGGCTGTGGGGATGATGATGATTCTTCAGGCAGCTCTGCAAGTGAAAGCTCAAGCAGTGAAAGCTCAAGCAGCGAAGCCTCAGGTAGTAGCAGTGAAGCTTCTAGTAGCGAAGCTGCTGCAGAAGAATGCGAACTAGCGCGTGGTGTAACCGATGACAAAATCCTATTCGGATCTTCACAACCTATGACCGGAAACCTAGCTGCCTTGGGAGAACAAGCTGTTCTCGCTATGGAAGTAACTCGGGACAGGATTAATGAAGGTGGCGGAATAAACGGAAGAATGATTGAATTCATTGTTCAGGATGATGCCTACAACCCAGAAAAGACAGTCTCGAACGCTCAATATTTCATTGAGCAAGAAGGCGTCTTTGCTATTTGGGCGAGCATTGGTTCAGCGACCTTAAAGGCTGCACTACCGCTCCATGATGAGTCAAACACGCCAACATTGTTCCCATGGGCACAAGATTTGAGCTTTTATGACGTAAATAACCACCCACTGTTTTTCTCAGTTAACCCACCGGCTTATGCCCAAACTAAGGGATTTGGTAACTACCTAGTAGAGAACTTTGGAACTGACGGAATTAAAGTCGGATTGATGACAATTAACTCCGTTGATGGTGAGCAAACTGTTCAAGGATACAAAGACAGCAGTGGTGGAGATCTCCTTGTGGACGAACAAACCTGGGAGCGCGACTCAACCACATACGGTCCACAAATTCTTTCATTCATTGATTCAGGAGTAACGGATGTTTACGTTGGAACTGGCGATACACAATTCGCTCAATTCCTCCTTGAAGCAGATCAACTTGGTTTGGACGCCCGATTCTGGGGTTCAACCGGAACAATCTCAGCGAACACGATTGAGCTTGCAGGTGACCTGTCTGAAGGCGCATACGGTGTTAATGTTATTTCCTCTGCCACAGGCGACAAGCCCGGCCTTAACGCATATCGTGAAGCAATGTTTGCCGCAGGTGCAGAAGATGCACAAATCAGTACAGCTAGCTTGCTCGCATTTACTGGAGGACTAGTCCTCGAAGAAATGCTAACACTCGCTGGTGAGTGCCTAACTGTGGAAAGCTTTGTTGCAGCTGGTGAAACCATCAAAGACTTTGATACTGGTGGAATCATGCGTCCACTTAACTTCTCGGCTGAAAATCATCTTGGAAACAACGATGTAATCATCTTGCAAGTTCAAGATGGAGCATGGCAAGAACTAGTAGTAGGTCAGGAATAACCACTACTTAAAATAGTTAATGGCGGTTTAGGGCCCCACTAGGGGTCCTAAACCGCCAAAATTCCAACATCGAGGAGAACGATGGTTGACTATATCCAAATTGCTTGGCAGGGTCTGGTATCTGGTTTCGCATACGCTTTGATCGGACTTGCACTTGTCATGGTTTACAAAACAGCACGGATTCTTAACTTTGCTGCTGGGACAATGGCAGGAATCTCTGGATTCCTTGCACATTGGTGGGCAGCTGAGCAAGACATGCCATTTGGCGTTGCGATTCTGTTTGCCATGATCATGACAGGAGCAGGAACTTACGTAGTGGAAAGATTGACAGTACGACCTCTAGTCAAACTAGGTGATTTCCTCCCAATCGTTATTATGACTCTTGGTGTTGAAGAATTCTTAGCAAATGTATCACTGTTATGGTGGGGAGGAACCGCCAGACGGTATCGCGTACCTGGCGATATTGATCGAATTAACTGGCTGATAGGCGACTTCCGACTGAACGCATGGCACTTAGTAGTCGCGATAACTACTTTCGTGACGCTTTCGATCGTTGGCTATATCATCAACCAGACCGAATTAGGTTTGGGGATGAAGGCATTTGCTGAGGACCAAGATGCTGCGAAACTCATGGGAATCAAGGAATCTACGGTCTCAATTTGGACCTGGGTATTATCAGCTTTAGTTGGTGGAGTAACAGGGATAGTCTTTGCGCCTGTACTCTTCCTTCAGCAGGACTACATGAACATTATTTTCATCAAAGGGTTCGTTGCTGCAATCCTCGGTGGATTCTTAAGTCTGTCTGGTGGAGTTGCTGGTGGACTACTTCTTGGAGAACTTGAAGCGTTTACCATCAAATGGGCCCCGAGAGAGTTTGCGGCCGCTTTACCAGTTGTGATTGTGTTTATAGTTCTGCTAATCAGACCTCATGGTTTATTTACCAGAGAGAAAGGGCACGAACGAGTATGAGTGACCCTATAGAAAAATCAACTACCGCACTGGAACGAGCAAATATACCTCTTCCGAAGTTCTTAAAGAAAAATCACTATTTTGGTTTTCTTGGAATCTTGCTCGTTTACCTATTAGCAGGAACTTACTCGGAATATTCACAAACAATCATGAACACAATAATTTTTGCGATTATTGGGGCGAGCCTTATTGTTGTCTTCGGCATGGCAGGTCAGTTAACACTCGGACATACCATCTTCGTTGCAGCAGGTGTCTTTCTTTCGGCGAATATAACTACTGTTTGGACAAGGGGACTCGAAACTGAACTCCCCATAGCATTTGGTGTTGCATTTCTTTTGGGTCTAATAGTTGGATTCCCGAGTTTACGCGTCAATGAATTATATTTAGCTCTTGCCACCTTTGCGGTTGCATTCGTTGGTGTACAGGTGTTGTTTGAGTGGAAGCAGTTTTCAGGTGGAGGTTCAGGGAAACCAGTAGGGAAACTTGAACTTTTTGGTTATGAGTTCTCAAGAGGGCCAACTCTAGTTCGAATAGCCCTCGTATTGATGCTAATCACATTCTGGGTAGTTGGTAATTACCAAGATGGTCGTACTGGTAGATCATGGAATGCGCTGAGAACAAGTGAAACCGCAGCTCGTGCTGCTGGATTACCTGTTGCTTGGCTCAAGATTCTATGCTTCGGAATAGGTGGGGGCCTTGCCGCCATCGGAGGCGTCCTATATGCCCATACATTAAGATACGCTATTCCAGAAAACTATGGTGTCGCCCTCTCAATCATAGTGGTTCTTGCACTGATCATTGGTGGGAAACATAGACTCATGGGAGCGGTACTTGGAGCTGTGTTCGTTAAATGGCTTCCAGAATTATCACGTGATGTACAAGAGTATGAGGGTCTCATCTATGGTGGAACTCTTATTATCTTGACCTTGATAGCTCCCGATGGACTAGTTGGCATGTTTGAGTGGCTCGGTGAGAGATTAAAAAACCTAAAGAGTGATCCCGGAGCGGAAACGACCTCATTTGTGGCTAAGGAAACTTCGCCGTTAGATTCTGAGTATTTAGCTCCCCTATCGTCATCGGATCCAAAGGGGAGCTTGATCGTCCGTGATGCAGCCGTTGCATTTGGTGGCGTAAAGGCTGTTGACGGAGTTTCATTTGAAATACCAGCGGGAGGGGTTACCGGCCTAATTGGCTCTAATGGCGCAGGCAAAACAACTCTCTTCAATGCGATTACGGGACATGTTAAGGGAGCAACCGGACAGTTCATCCTTGATGGTGAAGAAATTTCTCAGAAGCCTATTCACAATAGAGCTTTGTCAGGACTTGGCCGAACTTTCCAAAACCTAAACCTTCATGATGATCTTAATGTTCTGGAACACGCTTTATTGGGGCTTGACAGGAATATGAAATACGGCCGGATTGCAGAATCCTTCCGAATGCCATGGGTACTTCGAGAAGAGAAGAACGCACATTACGTTGCTGCAGAACTTTTGGACCATATGGACCTTTTAGAGTACTGGGATGAAAAGGTTGAAGACCTCCCCTATGGACTTCAAAAGAGAGTAGACGTCGTTCGAGCATTAGCTACGAATCCTTCAATTCTCCTCTTGGATGAACCGGCGGCTGGTCTCCCGACTGCTGAAGCTTTAGAAATGATGAAAAAGGTGCAAGAGTACGCAAATCATATCTCAGCTGGAGTCCTCATCATTGAGCATAATGTTGAACTAGTCGCTGGCGTTAGCGACAGAATCATCGTGTTAGATGCAGGAAAAACAATAGCCGATGGGACCCCAGAGGAAGTTACAAGAAACGAACAAGTAATTGCTGCTTATTTAGGGACATGATATGAGTGGATTAAGTATAAATAATTTAAAAGTTGGCTACGGGCGAAATGAAGTCATTCATGGAGTTGACATCAAAGTAGGTGCAGGTGAAAAGGTTGCCTTACTTGGAGCTAATGGTGCTGGGAAATCAACGGTCCTAAAGACTATCTCTGGTCTACTAACTCCGACCGAAGGAAGTATAACTTTCAACGGAGAAGAAATAGGTGGATCAAATCCTGCAGCGCTAGTTGAAATGGGTGTTATACAGGTACCTGAAGGCCGTCGCGTGTTTCCCGGTCTTAACGTTGAAGATAATTTAAAGGTTGCTAACTATGGAAAATCCCCTGATCTCTTTGAAGAGGGATTAGAGGCAGTTTATAACAAGTTCCCCATTCTTAAAGAACGAAGAAAACAGGCAGCTGGATTGCTCAGCGGAGGGCAACAACAAATGCTTTCTCTGAGTCGCGCAATAATAGCTAAGCCAAGATTACTACTTATAGATGAGATGTCACTTGGATTAGCCCCTCTTTTAGTGAAAGAATTCTACGAGCAACTAGGAGACCTATTCTCTGAAGACGTGACTTTACTTCTAGTAGAACAAAATGCGGGACTAGCATTGAAATACTGTTCGCGCTTCTATGTTCTTAGAAATGGTGAACTCGTCCTCCAAAGTGACTCTTCAGATTACATTGATGACCCAACTGCGTTGCAGTCTGCATATTTAGGTGTAGATGCGTAAGCGCTGGAGTTTATAGCGCTATGGCACGCATTAACGTTCCTCAAGGGGAGGAATTAGAGCGTATACGGCTTTGGCAAATGACTGCAGGACTTTCAGATGCAATTGAGAGTTTCCGAATCGCTACACATGATAAAAGCTTGCTATCTCGCAGAGTCCGTGAGGTAGCTCGGATGCGTATAGCAGTGATAAATCAATGCCCCATATGACTTGACACCAGAAGTGCGTCGGGAGCGGACAAGAAACTTTCTGAGTCAGAATATCTAGAAATTATCGAAGGAAAAGAACCAGTTACTTTAAATAGTCAAGAAGCACTTGCACTTTATTTTGCAGAAAACTTTTCCCAAAACCCTGATTTCTTGAATGATGATTTCTTTGCAAGATTAAGGTCCGAGTTCTCAGATGCGCAAATTGTTGATTTATCTGGCTATGTTGCTTTCTGCTTAGGGATTGGTCGGGTTTACAAAGTTTTGGATATCGCAAACGAGTGCCCGGTAGTCCATTAACTAAATTATTTCGAATCAATCAGATGCAGTTCTGAGGTTTCGTTTAAGTATTTTTCCTGTTGGAGCTTTAGGAAGTTCTTTGACAAATTCAACATACTTAGGTTTCTGGTAACTTGCTAGATTATTTTTCGCAGTTATCATAATATCTTCTGGCGATAAGTCATAACCTGGCTTCGCCACAACGAATGCCTTGACTGATTCTCCCCATTCATCATCGGGTATACCAATCACAGCGACTTCAAGCACACCTTGGTTCTTTGCTATCGCTTCTTCAACTTGAACTGAGTAGATATTCTCTCCCCCAGAAATAATCATGTCCTTAGCCCGATCAACGATATAGCAATAGCCATCAGAGTCCCAAGTTGCGATATCACCTGTCCACATCCAACCATTGCGAATGGTCTGATTTGTTAGATCTGGTCTTCCAAAATATCCGATCATATTGGCTTTAGACTTCACGATGATTTCACCCGGAGTCTCATTATCTTGGGGTACTACGTTCCCATCAGGGTCCACTATTCGGATTGATGTGACAAACCCTTCTCTTCCACAGGACCGAAGTCTTTCGGGATGAAAGTTTTCGCGTATTGCGAGATAGTGATCTTCCTGACTGAGGAACGTCATCGTTGTCCCTTCAGTCTGTCCATAACCTTGTATTAAGCTGCAAGGAAATGCATCGAGTGCTTCCCGTATGACTCTAGTCGGCATAGGCCCACCTCCGTATTGGATATTCCTTAGCGAGCTCAGGTTAAATGATTCAAAATTCGAAACCGCCATCATCCAGTTCAGCATTGTAGTAACTCCTAAGAAGGCAGAAACCTTTTCCTCTTCGATCAAATTAAGCGCTAATTCTGCATCAAAATTCATCAATACGAGCGGACAGCCGTGAGCGTGATAATTCATTGCTAGCACAACAGGAATATGAAACATTTGACCTGTCAGCATGTAGACGTCGGAAGGCACTATACGTTCAGCAACAGTCTGATTTTGCATTCCGAACCAAACACTTTCATGTGAGTGAAGAGCACCTTTTGATTCTCCGGTTGTCCCACCTGTGTAGAGAATAAAGAATGGATCTTCGGGTCTGTGGCTTGATGTTGGTGAAGGCTCAACCGATGACTGTGCTTGAACTAGCGATTCAAATGACTGGTCACCTGTTTCACCGTATTCAAACCATTTATCAACTAAATCAGTTTCTACTTGTACTTGCTTACTTAATTCTGACAAATCGCTATCAACAATTACGATATTTGGGTTTCCATTTTCAATAATTTTGATGACTTCACTAGAGGACAATCTCCAATTCATCGGCTGGGCTATTAGCCCGATTCGTCCACAGGCATAGAAAAGTGCTAGATGCTCTATTGAATTTTTGCTTAGAATTCCAACTCGATCACCTTTCTGTAGACCAATTGATATGAAACCATTTGCTATTTTATTAATAAGATCCTCAAGTTCTCTAAAGGTGATTCTCCTATTTCGCTGTTCGTCGATTACTGCTACCTTCTTGGGAGTTAAACGTGCCCATTTTTGCGGTATCAAACCTATGTTCATTTTTTATAGACCACGTTGTCCAGCTTGACGAAGAAAAGGCATAGCATCTGAATGAGGAGGATCATTAGGGGTAGAGCCGGTGGTAAGCCCGCCATCTACCACTAAACAATGTCCATTAGTGTTCCCTGATTCATCCGATGCGAGGTAGAGGGCGGCATTAGCGACATCCAAGGGCATACCTGGTCTATTGAGAATTGGAGATTTAGCTTTCACTATTTCACTTACCTCTTCTATTGCTTCATGGTCATTGGTATATGCTGCAGCTACTAATGGGGTAACAGTTGATCCAGGGGCAATACAATTTACCCTTACCCCAGATCTGCATAATTCGGCAGCCACGTTCTTTGTCAACCCAACGACCCCGTGTTTCGCAGCTGCGTAGACATGAGGGCCAAGCCCGCCAGTCACACCTGCTGTGCTCGCTATATTGATAATCGAGCCTGATTTTTGCTGCTCCATATATGGGGCTGCGTGTTTGATTCCGAGAAATGTTCCATAGAGAAGAATGTCTAAAGTTGCTTTGAACTCTGATGCGTCTGTTGAAGAAATTGGCCCTCTTGAGCCCACTATTCCCGCATTATTCATCACGATATCCAAGCTTCCGTACGTAGATACCGCAGCTTTCATCAGTTCTTTTACATCGACTTCGTCTGTCACGTCACAATATTTAAATGTTGCTTTGTGTCCCATTTCTGAGGAGAGATCTTCACCAAGTTCCCGTTGGATATCTCCAATTATGACAAACGCTCCTTCTTCAACAAACCTTCTGACGGTTGCCTTACCTATCCCAGATGCTGCCCCTGTTACGACAGCGACTTTTTCTTTCAACCTCATGATCCCCCTTGCATTTCGATTTGTGGTTTGATCCGCCCCACTCTTTGCCATGCAAAAACAGCAGCAAATAATAAAGCAGTGGTACCTAACCAAGAATACGCAAAGCTTTCTGTCCAGTCCACAACGAACCCGAATAAGGGAGGTGACACCAGTGCCCCTAAGTAGTATCCGGTCATAGTAATCCCTGTAGCTCTACTGACTGAAAGCGGAGCTTTGTCAACTATGCACGCATGCATAGTTCCGATAGCTGAGAGTTGCGTCGAGACGCCTACGATAGCGCCTATTATCACTGATGCAATTCCTAGTGCGGGGCCAAGACTAACCAATACCACTGCAATTGACGAAGAAAATAATAGAGCCATTAGCAACTTAACCCTGCTGTCAGCACCTAGTCTGTCAGCAAACAAGCCATTACATATCATGACCAAGACTCCGCAGAAACAAGCTATGGAAGTTACTGCTCCAGCGGATCCTGAGCTTACGTCAAGTGAATCCTCTAAATATGAAACGATCCACGAGTAAAGAGGCTGAGATCCAGCTATTAGCAGAAACGAAGCTATTCCGAACCAGTAGAATTTTGATGGAAGCGCCTTATCGTTACTCTGCTCAACGCTATGGGGTGGAAGATTCGGTACGATAAAAAACGCAGCGATCCCCAGACTAAAAGCAACTCCCCCATTAATCAGCAGGATATGTTCCCATTTCCATTGCTCGGCAGACCATGGACCTATCGCTGCCGCTAATGCAGCCATGAGGGGCACGCCTGACGTTTTTACAGACATTGCAAGGGTGCGCTTTTCTGCTCCGATTACTTTTCCAATCACAACATTGGTTCCGGTGTTTGAAAGCCCATACGCTGCCCCTGCTAGCACACTGGATATCACCCAGACACTGTATGTTCCTATTGCAGCGATTAGAAAAGAGCAACTTGCGACAATCGCCATATCTATTACGATGGAAATTCTTGGCCCTATTTGTTCAGTAATTTTCCCTGCAAGAATTGAACCCAAGCCTGTTGCCCCAAAATAAATACCAACAATCAACCCTACTTTCCCTTTTGAAACAAGTAACTCTTCGCTTAGAACAGTAGCTAGAAAACCAGGGAAAAATCCTAAAGAAGCCCCGATTCCGACAGCACCAGCCGAAACGGCTATGACACTTTTTTCCCTAGCTCTCATGAGGTTTTCAAGAGAACTTAGCCAAACAGATAATCGCCAAGTTCACCCCCGTATCTCAGCGGCTATCCGCTCTCGAAGGCGAATCTTTTGTATTTTGGTTGCAGACATTGGCCATTCCGTTACGAATCGCACATACCGAGGTACTTTAAAACTTGATAGTTGACCCTTGCAGAATTCAATTATTTCATTTTCAGTTGCTACCATTCCTTCTTTAAGTTGAATGAATGCTGCGGGTACCTCTACATATTTATTATCAGGTGCAGAAACCACTTGGGCTAACTGAATTGCAGGATGATGTGAGAGAAAGCCTTCAATTTCAACTGCGGCAACATTCTCACCACCGACCTTTAGCATGTCTTTTATTCTGCCGTGATAGGTGACTCTACCCTCTTCATCTAGTGAGCATAGATCCCCTGTTCTAAACCAACCGTCTTTTGTAAAGGCCTCTTGGTTCTTATCAGGCGCATTATGATATCCCTCAAATACGCAATAGCCCTTTATAAGAATCTCGCCTTGTTCGTTAGCTCCCATGATCTCGTCAGTTTCTGGATGTCGAATTTGAGCTTGAATACCTCGGAAAAGCTTTCCTGAAGTTTCTGTCCTTTTCTCAAGTGAGTCTTCAACGTGACCAAAAGAAACTACTCCGCCACATTCGGTCAATCCGTAAGCACTTATTTGTATGGTGTTAGGCATTCGCTCTTGCATTGAGACGAGAAGATCCGCTGGACCCACGTTGTTGACGATTCGCATGTTGAGTGCATCCGGATCGTAATCAACGTGGTTAAGCAAGGCTTCCATGATTGTAGGAAAGCTCGCAAAATTCAATGTAGCTTTTTCAGATTCCATATATGACAGAGCTAATTTGGGTTCGAAGTATTCCATGGTCAACAAAGCTGCTCCGGCATCCATACATGCTATGAGTGGCAAAACAAAACTCATATGAAACATAGGAAGAGGGTCCCACATTCTATCCGTTTCTGTAATCATGAAGCGAGTTCTACCTGCCTCTACAGCCGGTCGAACTAGTGCTTCATGTGTAATGGGGCATCCTTTTGGATTTGCAGTCGTACCTGATGTATACATCATCATTGCTATGTCTCGAACCTGAAGACGTGAGCGGCTTATTTCTATTTCTTCATCTTCTATACTCTTGCTGAGAGTTTTGAATGTTGTTGTATCTAGCATTCCTACAGGCATGCGGTCTCCGAACAGAATAATAGAATTTAAATTACGGGCCTCAGTTAGTTGAAGTTGCATTGGATCTGTTTGATTATTTAAATCTGGAAATGCTTCCTGAAGAAGTTTTACAAAATCCACATGTTCAACTATCCGATCAGTTGTCGCAAGCACTTTTAAACCCGCATCGTCAATCACATAGGCAAGTTCCTTTGCTTTATAGCGAGCGTTAATGGGAACCGGTATCGCTCCAATGAGTTGACTTCCGAGGAGTAGATCAACAAATTCGATGCAATTTGACATCAATATACCGACAGAATCTCCGTCACCGACTCCGATTCCCTTGAGTGACCTCGCAGCTTTTTTAGCCCGCTCGTAAAGTTGTGCAAATGTAGTTTTTGAGTCAGGAAACACCACGATGTCGGAATCAGGATATTTGTTGACTGCCCGTGCCAATAAGTCTGGAAGAGTGTAGACGTCAGAAACTGTTAACAATGTTCCCCCTTAGGAATCGTGTTGATAGGATGCGAAAATACATTTGGAGATTCACATGTTGACACCTGAAGAGGTAGCCGAGAAACATCTTACCGCAGTCAAAGGCGGAGACCCATTTCTCATGGCTGAAGACTATGCTCAGGATGCACTTTTGGTTAGAGGCGAAGATGTTTTTGCCGGAAAAGAAGAAATACTCAACTACTTTGCAGGGGTTCCGAACAGGATGGGTTCCGGAGTAATTAAATTTATGAAGTTAGAAGTGGACGGGTCGAGTGTCAGCTTCTTTTGGGAAATCACTGATGATAAAAAAGTAACATCAGGAAAAGATGTAATGATCATTAGAAACGGTTTGATCCAACATCAGGAAGTAACTCTACTGACAGAGGATTTTTAGCTCTCGGATCTGCCTTCCATGATGCCATCTGCGCCTGGTAGCCACGATGCAACTCCAGCAACTGGGATTGCACAAATTACTGATTCGACAATTTCTGCTTCGGATGCTCCGGCTTTTCTTGCGCCATTGGCATGAACGTTCACGAATCTAGAAGAAAATTCTGCTGCGTTAACAGTACAGAGAAGCAGTTCCACATTCTTAGCATCGAGAAGATTCTCTGCAAGGCTAAATTCCCTCATTAATACGTAACCTTCAAGCGCTCGAGGAGCATCGTCTGCCATAAGCTCCACATATGGAGGGATAAATCCAAAATAACCTTCAAAATATTCAAGGCAACTATCACGGTCAAGATCAAAATCTGGCATAACTTGAGATTCAATTTCAATTGCGTCGTTATATATTTTGTTCACAGCGGCAGTGAATCTTGAGTAGACTTCTTCCCCCCTACTGATAAAGACAGTTAAGGCTGCTCCTCTCGCATCATTTAATGACAGGCCCAGTTCCTTTGACCTACGAAGTTCTTCGTGAAGGAGTTGATCATGGTTTTTTACAGCTGCTGCGGAAGCCATGAAAAGCGCCTTGGCCCAAGCTGGTAAGGCACCATCACGATCAGTTACGTCGCGCAAGCGAGCATAACCCTCAGCAAATTTTTGTGATTTTGCCGCAATTTCTCCTGAAAGCAAGACTTGACTTCCTAATGTTTTATGATCGGCATTCTCTCCCATGATTCTCCTTTATAGTTTTGAGACTTCTCCACCATCGATTACGAAACATGCCCCTGTAACGAAGTCTGATATTGGCGAGAGCAGATATGAAACCATCGGAGCAATTTCTTCAGGACGTCCCATTCGTCTTTGAGGTATTTTCCGCAATCGAGCCTTCAGGACGTCCTTATTCTCTAAGACCGCTGCTTGAGCTGATGTTTCAAAAGCGCCTGGGGCAATTGCATTGATGCGAATTTTATATCTTGCCCATTCAGCTGCGAGTGATTCGGTAAGTCGTAATAAGGCTCCTTTTGATGCTGAGTAGGAGGCGAGAGAAGCCTTTCCCTTCAACCCCGAAGTTGATGCGATATTAACAATTGATCCGCCTTGTTCTTGAGCAACGAAATGCTTTGCTGCTGTTTTCGCTATTATTGCTGGGGCAATGACGTTAACCTTCAAGGTATTTTCCATAATCTCAATATCGCTATTTAAGGAATTTTCAGCAGGAGCAATCCCAGCGTTGTTAACAATGCCGTGAAGATTTCCAAATTTGTGGCAAGCGGCAGCAACTAAATCTTGTACTTCTTTCTTGATCGACAGATCGCATCGGACTGGAAGAATACGCTCGTAATTGTGCTTTTGGAGCGTATTTAGATCTTCCTCAGATCGCGCAGCAGCCACTACACATGCACCCTCGTCAATTAGGTGCTTTGCTATCGCCGACCCCAAACCACGGCTTGCTCCGGTCACTATTATGACCTTGTCTTCTAGCTCAAGATCCATCTGCGAACTCTTTCACCATGCCATTAGCAATTCCAAGTCTCAAGACCTCTGAAGCCCCTTCGTAGACGCGCATTGGTCTCGCTTGACGATAATACTTTTCGATCTTTGAACCTCGGATTAAACCCCACCGACCCATCGTTTGGACACATCGGTCTACGACTCGACAAGCAGCTTCTGTGGCTGTCAGTTTAGCAAGTGAAGACTTGTCCAAATTTTTAGCTGGATCTTCAGTAGCTAGTGAGGCAGTTCGGTACGTCAAGTATCGTGACGACTCCAGATCTGACCAAGAGTCAGCTAGCAGAGTTGCGACTGGACCATGTTTAATCAATGGTCTGCTGAATTGCTCTCTTTGCGCACAGTGCTTGGTTGCTTCTTCTATAGCTCCAGTCATTACCCCTAAAGCAGCGCCTGCTACTGATATTCGGAAGACAGAAAGAGTCGCCAAAACATTACGAAAAGCTGTACCAGATTCGCCTAATCTTGCACTTTCCGGCAATACGACATCGTTGAATCTTAGTTCCCCAAGCACATGAGGGGCGATTATTTCCGGAGATGGAAATGTTTCAAGCCCATCGCTATCTGCAGGGACCAGAAACAAAGAGTAGCCTTCCTCTTCTCTAGCAAGTGTGGTGTAGAAAGAAGCTGATCCAGCGTTCGAGATGAACGATTTCTCACCACGTAGTATTAGCTCCGTTCCTTTTCGTTCAACTGAGGTTTCGATACCTTTGAGATCCGAACCTGCTCTGGGCTCTGTCAAGGCTAGAGCTGCAAGCGCTTCTGCTTTCGAAACACGAGGCAACCACTCTTCCTTTTGTGATTCACTTCCAGCGACTGAGATTGCGTAACTCCCAATGCCCTGCAACGCAAATAAGGAGTCTAGATGCGATGAAGTCTTCATGAGAATCTCTCGAACTAGACAGACCGCAAGCGGATCTACCATCGCAAAACGTCCGCCATATTCTGAGGGAACCATCAATGCAGATAGACCGCTGTTTCGCAAAGCTTCTAATACGGGTTGATAAAGTTCACTTGACTCATCCGCTTCCATAGCGAAATCTTCGACAGACTTCGCTAACCTTTTGCTGTCGTCGATAACACTCTCATACTTCGAGTCAATTTCCATAATTCCAGCCATTAGTACCACCACATCTAAGTTACTAACCTATCCTAGACTGCTTCGGCTAGATGACAAGAATAGAACTGCAGTATAAGCTGGTATTGAACCGCAAAGGAGAACACATGGCTCTTACTGAAGTTTTTATGACCGCTGACGAACTCGCAGAGATGACCCCTGAGGAGTTTGTAAATCAAATCCGGCATGAATGCATGAAACCTGGACGAGGGATGCATGACCATCCTCTAGTTCTTGGGCTTGAGGCTGGTACAGTGACTGTCCCTCAGCTTCAGCTCTTCACAGAACAGTTTTATCTTCATATTTCTAAAATGCTTCCATGGATTGGCGCTATCTACGTTCGTTGCCCCCATGAGGAGGTAAGGACCGCTTTGGTTAAGAATCTAGCTGAAGAATGTACTGGATTTGAAAGCGATACAGCAGCCCACCCTGATTTGTTACTTGAATTTGCTAAAGCACTTGATTGCGATATTGACGCGATACGTAATGGAATCCAATTGCCAGCTGGTCGACGGGTAACTGAATACTTTGAATTTATGGGTCTATGCCGTGATTGGTTTGTTCCCCTCTCTGCTATAGGTATTGGCTTAGAGTCCTTTGTTCCTGACACATTCACTCGCATGGTGAAGGCTATGAAAGAAAATTATGGAATGACTGATGAGCAAGTAATCTTCTGGCAAATGCATATTCTTGCTGATCAAGATCATGGTGATGAAGGAATTGAGATGGTATCTAATTATGCGATCACCGGCGAGCAAAGAAAGGCAGTTTTTGACTGCACTATTGAAACTAGTCGCCTTTTCTACGACTTGTGGAACCTTTATAGCTTGGTTGACTAGATTGTCGGGCCATGAAAGAGATGAAGTAGCTAAAGAGCACCGCACATCTGAAGAGCTGTCTATCACTCTTGAGAAGCGAGGACACATCGTTACTTCTTGGGATGAATTACCGCAAGTAACCATGGATGAAACCGGCATTGAAACGACTTCTTATCGGATAGGTTCGCCAAATAATGATCAGGCACCAACTGTGTTTAAGGTGTACTTTCCGCCAGACTGTAGAGTCGAGGCACACACTCACTTATGTGACTACTCTGAGATAATTTTAGAAGGTAGCCAAAGAGTTAGTGGAAAGTGGCTATATAAGGGTGATATTCGTGTTGGGTTAGCTAACAAGGGATACGGCCCGCTGATAGCTGGACCAGAAGGCGCTTTGGTATTGGTAATTTTCGCTGATGGCAACTGGCCTGCTATCGGTATTGGCGCTGGTGATGGCAGCACGATTAACGCTTCAAAACTCTTAGAACAATTCAGCGCTGCAAAGAGTTCATAATATTTAGTATTTTTTGCCTAGTACGTTATAGCGCGTGTGGGGCACAACGTCGCTGCCTCCAATATGAGTTCTTCATATTCTTGGCTAAGACCTGCTTGAATAACTTCAGCAGTAGCGTTTTGCCCTACTGTAAATAGCTTCGGCGCAACTCGGACGCAATATGCCGTACCTTGGCATATTTCAGCATCTACTTTTAAGTTGAATGTGTTATTTTTTTTCATTTGATTATCACAGATCTTTCAGAATGATCGGAAATCTTCCGTATGCATCATGATGACTTAGCTCGGTATAAGTAGGAAGGTCATTTGGGTCGAGTTGTATTCCGGCCTTAAATAGAGCGTGTGCAATATTGACTAAAGTTCCATCTGTTCCGTCATCATTATCAGTCCGAGCAGATAAACCTGTCACCAATGTCCGACCAATGCATGTGTGCTCTCCTCCCCCAAACGCAAACCCCCAAGGTTTCGCGTTTGAGGTATCTCTATATGGGTTAAATTTGCGAGCATCGCCACCAAAAACCTTTTCGTCTCTGTTTGCGGGTGTAAACAGGCAAGCCACTCGCTCACCCTCTGAAATTTTGACCCCACTACTGAGAGTGACATCCTTTAATGCAATTCGTAATAGCGCCGGAGAAGGCAGGTGAAGTCGTATAGCTTCATGCCCTGCTCGTTTTAGGAATTCTCGGTCAAATCTCCTCTCGTAATCTTCAGGATGTTCTTCAAACCACTCATGCAGATGAATCATCAAATGCGGAATGGCATGTGTGGTTGTCTGGCTTGATGCTACTAAATATAAAGTTGCCTCACGCAGGGGCAACTCGTCATCCCAGTCATCATTCCAATGAAGATACATGAGAGTTAGAAGGTCTCGGGGCAAATCATCCTCTGTTAAATCCCCGTTGCGAAATTTATTAATTAAATCTAAACGACGGGCAACGGAGGGGTTATAGAACTCATCCACAAATCCTTCCCTAATCTTCAGGATCCGAGAAATCACTGTTGAGTGATCTTCTGTTGACCACTCGACAGTTGCGCCAGTGCCGAGTTGCTCGATATAGGTGCGAAATGCGTCAGTCCTTTCTTGAGAGTCCACACCGTCAATTCCAGTAGTTACAGCCGATATTCTGGCAAGCATTGTTCTCACTAAAGCGCAAAGATCAGCGCGTACCTCTCCAGACTCATTTCGGCTCTCCTTACACTCCTG
>DBHP01000016.1:47603-70296 GCA_002295705.1 Candidatus Neomicrothrix sp. UBA825
AGCTTCTTTACGAAATAAAGGCGCTTGTAATCTTCGCCTTTCAAAATGAGTATCCTGATCGATAGTTAGCAGAGAGTCTCCAAAGAAAGGTTGACTTTCTTGATGGGATCCTTGCCGGAAGTTCTTTGATCGAAGAATTTCATCGACAGATGCGAAGTCAACAAAATGCTGAATACCCTCAATATGAGGCGGCGGTATAAGATCTCTTATCGTTTCCAATTTTCTTCCCCAATTGAGAACCTACTATCTGTGGCTAGTTTTCACCAAAAAACGTTCGATTTTAGTTTCTAAACACTCAGAACAGCTGCGTTGAAGTACTGTGCTCCAGATCCCGCCCCAGTAACTAATGCATGTTTTGCTTCCTGAACTTGGAAACCACTTGCTTGCCCTCGAAGCTGCCTAACGGCCTCTATGACCTTTAGATTAGGTCCGCCCCAACCTGTATGAGAAAACGACAGTAGACCACCATCGGTGTTTGTGGGATATTTACCGTTTGCACCGATGCCGTTTTCGAACAGAAAATCGCTACCGCCGCCTTCATCACAAAGCCCTAAGGTCTCAAATTGCCTTACGATTTCCCAAGTGTTTATATCATAAAGCTCAAACAGATCAATATCCTCTACACCTAGCTCAGCCTGTTTGAAGGCTCTCTGAAATGCTTCTTTTCCTAAGTTCTTAACTTCGTCATAACGTACGGGATTGACATATTGCTGACGGTACCATTCTGAGCTGCCACCTAGTATGCGAATAGGTTTCTGCGGGCAATCTCTCGCCCGTTCGGTAGACGTGATAATAAATGCAGACGCTCCCTCAGTAGCCAGACACAGATCAAGTAAGTGAAATGGCTCAGCTATCTTTGGGGATTGAATTATGTCCTCGGGGGTGTAAGGTCCTTTCTCGTACATAACTGCTTCGGGGTTTTGCGCTCCGGCATTTCTAATTTCAGCGGCGATATAGGACATTTTGAGACGGTCAGGCTCAAATTTTTGGAAATATACTTGAGCAACCATCGCAAAGTGAGCTGCAGTAAATAAGCCCCATGGCTCGACAAATTCATTAGTCGGTTGTGTGTAATCTGCTAGGTGTTCTCTTTTAAGAACTCCGGCCTGTCCCCCAAAGACTATGGCCACGTTACATAGGCCGAAAGAGACTGCGGCAGCAGCATCCAATAAACCAGGTATTCCCTGTGGATAGGTATCACCAACCCATCGGAAAGGTTTCCCAAATATGCCTGTCCAGTCAACCACACCAGGGTCTAACTCTGTTCCACCAGGACCAGGCCATCTAGCAGCTATTCCGTCTACCTCTGCCATATTCATACCGGCATCATCAAGAGCTTTCTGGACAGCTTCCTGACAAATTTGAATTGTATTCGTATCCATGGATTTGGCCTGTTTGGTAATTCCAATGCCGACTATTGCAACTTCAGGTTTTTTCATACTTGCCGGCCTTCTCCCCAAAAGTGGGTCCGGATCTCGTTTTTCGCAATCTTACCAACCGCATTTTTCGGGAGCTCATCCCAGATATCTATTCGCTCTGGCACTTTTATTGAAGTAAGTTCAGATCTGTTACATAGTTGCAATAGCTCGTCCGTCGTTACTCCTGACCCTTCGTGTAGTGCAACTACTGCTACTATCCCCTCACCCCATTCCGAGTCCGGCACCCCTACGACAGCTGCTTCTAGGACATCAGGATGCCTATACAACACATTCTCGATCTCAGTAGGGGCTATATTGAGTCCACCGCGAATTATCAAATTCTTCTTCCTATCCACAATGTAAATGAATCCCTCATTGTCTACCTCAGCGATATCGCCCGAATGCATCCACCCATCTATGAGCACTTGATCAGTTCTCACAGGGTCTCGAAAATACCCCTTCATGACGTGGGGTCCTGAGAAGATAACTTCTCCTTTTGAACCAGGTTTAATTGATTGTTTATTTTCGTCTATAACCCTCACATGGACTCCGTATGAAGGCCTACCACAAGACTCCAATAGCTTTAGATCAGTTGAGAGCCCCTTTAGATGATCAGCCTTGCTTAATATTGTGCCTATAGAAGCAATTTCGGCCATGCCATAAAGCTGGTTGAAAATAGGACCAAATCGCTCAACCAATTCTTCAAGTCTTTTTGGCGATATGGGAGATGAACCATATCCAAGAGTCACAAGAGTTGATAGGTTTTTGTCATTTTCTTCTGGCAACTTTTCTAGAAGCCGCATTAGTTGAGTGGGCACCAGAAATGTATGTGTGACTGCATGATCTTTAATCTGTTGTGCGAAATGTAAAGGATTGAAATTTCTACTGTCAGCGAACCCTAGGGCCGCACCGACGGTAACGCAAGGGAGGATTGTGATATTGACACTGGAGTTATGAGGAATTTGAATTAAGTATCGACTTTCGAGGGTAATGTCGTACTCGAGACAAGCAATCATTGCATGCTGAAGAACTCGTTTATGATCGAAAAGCACCCCTTTGGGTCGGCCAGTAGTCCCGCTCGTATATACGATACAGAAATCATCGTCAGGCTGAATATCATAAAAGGAGCTGGGAATCGCTTTTGAATTCTGCTCTATCTTTGTCTCCCACTCGGAACTCGAAATATCAAAGACAGGTATTGAAGATTCATTAGCTATTTGTTCAATCTGAGGTAAGTGCTCTGCATCAGTTAAGATTGCGCACGGTTCACAATTTTCAAATATCTGCATCATCTCTGTTCGCCCCAATCGGAAATTCAAGCCGACATAAACTAGCGATGACTTAGATATTGCTGTTATCAATTCTAGTATCTCTGGTCTGTTTGGAAGCAGAACTGCGACTCGCTCCCCTTTTCCCCAATCATGTGATTTGAGATAATTTGCTATTTGATTGCTTCTACTCTCAAGCTCTCCATACGTTTGTGATTTTTCTCCAAAGATTGCCGTTGCTTCAGGGTTACGTGTGGCGTTTCTATGTACCGCTAGTCCAATATGCATGGTTAATCTTCTTCAACTTTAAAAAATGGCAACATCTTCCCTTTAAATACTTGAAATGCTACTTTTACGGTTTGACCGATTCTGACTTCAGACGGGCTGCAATCAATAAGTCTTGAGTACATTCTCCAACCCTCTTCTAACTCAACATCAATGATTATGTATGGGTTGGGATAGTCATCGTCTGGAGGCCTGTGAATAATGGTGTAACTGTAGATAGAACCCTTTCCTGTGCTTTTCTGGAATTCCCATTTACCTGATTGGCACTTAGGGCAAAGAATTTGAGGAGAGAAGAAGCTGGTGTTACATCTCCCGCAAACTGGCCTAACGAGTCTTTCATTTCTAGCTTCGTCCCAGAATTTGGTGGTCAACATGCCCGGATTGTCCGGTGTCACGCTTCAACCTCAGACAATAGTTTAAGAGCAGCTTCTTGAACGGTCATTCCAACAGCGACGCCCCGTTCTTTGGCTTTTTGGTTGCATGCGCTAATTCTACCTTCCGAGTAAGCTTTGAACGCATCACCTACGGGAGCTGACCAAGCATCACAACACGCCCCCGCCAAACCATATTCATCGGTTATCTCCAAACCTGCAATTCCTGCGTTATTTTTGCTCATACCTCCATCGGAACAAATGAAACCATGAGGAGACACTTCAAGTAGGAATTTAGCGCCTGATCGACCTGTATGTCCTGCCGTAACAAGTACGTTGTTAGAGTCTTCTGGAAGTGCAAAGACGATAGAATCCGTTACGATTATTTCTCTTCCAGTATCCGAAATGGCGACTGACTCTCTGCGAATCTTTGTGCCTGCGGTTACATCTCCTGGGTCATTCTCAAGTAGCACTATCGAAGCTTCTTTAACAGTCATACCTTCCAGCACTCCAGCTCTTTCGGCAAGGATATTAACTCGCGAAATTAATCCTGATTGGTAAAGATCAATACCATTCCCTAGTTCAGCAGTCATACCGTCCGCTGCCGCCGCTGGTATTCCCAAAGCCTCAAGATACCATAGGCCCGCTATACCCGCTCCATCTTTTCCTATGCACCCGTCATGGGCGATGACAGCACGGGGACGATGAGGCGCAATAAGGCGAGCGGGCAAAACTCCAAGATACGAGGAGGGAACAACTACATCGCGTCCCTCGTTTCGAGAGTCGACATATCTGGCGGAGTCCATCGCCACTACCCGCCCGTTGGCATGTTCAAAGACCACATCATGAGGATGGTCCGCTTCGTCATTGAGTAGAGGTGCCTCTTCACTCATTTGTTTTTTCTCTCATAACTCTTTTTCTACTGGTACTAGTACCGATCATCTACTTTTCCCTTATTTGGCTAAATACAACGGGATACTTTCCAAAGTACGGTCGTGTGGTTGAATCATCCATTTCCGGAGGATTATCTGGGTCAGGCTTACATCCATTTAGAAATAACGTTTGGACTGCCACAGGCACAAGGCCAAAGAGATGATTTTCTTCAGTTGAATCTGTGTCAAAAACTAGCCCTGCAGCCAAGTCCTGACCAATACAAGCATGCATTCCTTGTCCAAAACTCAAACCCCATGGTGTAACACCTGGCTCCAAGTTTCTGTTTGGATTGAATTCCTCAGCATCATCGCCATATGTTGCTTTATCACGGTTCACAGTTTCAAGGTCAATAATAACTTTGTCGCCTTCTGCAATCTTTATACCCGATTTCAGCTCAATGTCTTCTAAGGCCCATCTTGCTGCAGTTGGTGATGATGGCTGGAGTCTAATTGTCTCGTGGGTGGCTTTTTGTAGAAATACTTTATCGCTATAAGCTTTGACCTGATCTTCTGGATGTTCTTCAAGCCATTTGAAAATATTATGGACTACTCTCGTTAGCGCTGTAGCTGACGTGTGCGCCCCTGCTAGCAAATAGAAAGCAATTTCTCGCCGAAGTGACTCCCTTGTCATCGGAACTTTATCTTGATTGCGCAAAAGGACCTGCAACACGTCTCTAGGAAGTTCTTCTTCTTTGATTTCCCCCCGTTCGAATTTTTCTAATAACTCCTTACGGAGTGCAATACCAGGTTCAAGAAACTCTTTATCAAATGCTTCAAGCTTTTCTTCTATTTCGGTTCGCTTTGCATCGACATCACCCGTGTAGAAGCCTAATGTTGCACCTTCGATAAATGTTGTGAGGTAGTCATATAACCGACTCGTTTCTTCATATGTTCCAAGAGGGCGGTCTACGCCAGCTGTTAGTGCAGCTAGATTCATCATGAGTTGGTGGCCGAAGTCAACTAATTCGGCCTCTCCACTCTCTAAATATGGGTCAACAGTGTCTTGAATAATCGTTGGAAACATATCTCGCTCGTACTCAAAAAAGGTGTCTCGACGGAAAAGTCGATTTTCTAGTCGACGGCGTTGCCTGTGATCGTCTCCGTGAAGATTAACAACGACATCTTCCATAACAACTTCACCAGCATCATAGAGCGCTTGTCGAAGTTGTTTGTGTCTGTATACTTCTCGAGCGTCATTTGGAGCGGTTATTACTATCTCGGTCATGTCTCCCCCTTTCCATTAATAGCTTGATTAATCCTTTAAAGTTTGTCAATTCAAAAGATTACTGGGTAGCTGCTGAAATGTTTACGCTCTGAATTAGGGTCTTGCTGTGGTGGATTATTTGGGTCGCGTCTGCCGCCTGCCGACAGCAATGCGTGGGCCATTATCGCAACTGTTCCGAAAAGAGCTTCCGATGCTGGCCTGTCTGGGTCAATTTCCAAGCCGCCATCAAGCTCAGCCCCCACACAAGCATGCCTTCCTGCCCCAAAACTCATGCCCCAACGCGGTATCCCTTCCGGCACTTCTCGATATGGATTATAATTACCAGATTTATCCCCAAAGATTTTGTTATCTCTATTCGCCAGGATGAGGTCAAGGGTGACTTCAGCTCCTTCACTTAATATGGTTCCATCTGATAGTTCCACATCTTTAAGAGGGCGCCTTAATGCAACCGGGCTAGCAGGATTCAATCTCAGAGATTCGTGCATGCAACGTTGAACAAACGAAAGGTCATTTCTAGCTTTATTTAGATCCTCAGGATAATGCTGGCCCCAATTTAAAATGTCATCAACGGTATGGGTAAAGGCATTGGCCGTGGAGTGAGCACCTGCCTGAAGATAAAAGCATATTTCTCGGAATATGATTTCGTCAGTTAACCCCAACTGTTCGCTGTTTCTCAATAACGTTGTCAAAACATCTTTAGGTAGATCTTCTTGATTTATTGTTCCACCGTTACTTTCTTCTATGAGTCTCTCCCTGATTTCTCTGCTCGGATCAAAGAAATCTTTTGCGAATTGGCCCATAGCTTCTTTCACTTCTTGACGTACCTGATCTTTATTTCTTGTTGAATGAAGTAGAGTCGCTCCTTCGCTAAATTTCTTTACGATTCCATAGAGAGTTTCTGTTTGCTTTGCGTCTGAAGGGTCTTGGTCAATGCCCGCAATTGTTGCAGTCAAGTTCATTGCGCATCTATATCCAATAACGGATAAGTCACCTTGCTTGGACTGGACAAAGGGATTCAGTGTTATATCAATTGTTCGCCCGAGCACTTCATGCTCCCAATAACTAAAGATTTCACGCCGAAAAAGCCTATTCTCTACTCTTCGTCGCTCTCTGTGTGCTTTACCATGAAGGTCTAGAAGCGTATCTGACATGACTACTGCCCCTTCAGAGTAGCCTGCTTGCCTCAACTCTTTAGAGTGAAATGCTTCTCGAACTTGCGACCATGAAGTGAGACGTATTCTCTTACTTGTTTTCTTTTCCATTTCCGATTCCACTTATTTCAGGATAGGTTCCTGAGCATGGTTAAACCAGTTGAAATAGTTGAGAGTTTTCTCCAGGCTTTGTCGGAAAGAGAGATAGGGCTTATCATGTCCTTCTTTGATGAGAGGTCTTCGTGGCAAAATGTTCCTCACCCTCCCTCCAATGGCATTCAAGAAATTGAATTGATGTTTTCCCCGATTATTCGCAAAAGCTCAAAGGTTCAATGGGATATATTAAGCTCAGCCTATGCGGAGAATAGAGCCTGGCTAGAAAGGGTTGATAGATTCTGGATAGCTGGTATTGAGTATTCCGTTCAATGCAACGGAGTTTTTGAGTTTGACTTGCCTAGAGGGAAAATAATTACTGTTCGAGATTACGTTGACTTGGGTGAGTGGAGAGAGAGGCTGGCTCTTGCTCAACTGAACGACTAGCCTCGGCTACTTATACGCCTTATCCCAAGTGAGGACTTCACCCGCCCAGTTACCAACTTTCCAGCCAGCAAGCGATTCGTGACTCGGCCAAAGATCTGAAAGATTTAGTACTTCTCCATCAGCAATAACTGTTGAGATTTCATTCTTATTATTCAACACTCTTATATCTTCAGTGGGATCGGAGTCAACGATAATGATGTCGGCTAGCTTGTCTTTCTCAATCGTTCCTAGTTGGTCTTCCATTTGCATTGCCCAAGCGCCATTCTTAGTAGCTGTGGTGATCGCCTCTACAGGGGTCAAATCTAGAGAATTAACGAAGATCTCTAATTCTCGACCGTGCCAGTGCCCGTATGGTGTTAATGCAAAGCCGCTTTCTGAACCTGAAAGAATTCGAACTCCATTGTCATAGGCTTTGCGGATCATTTTTGCGGTTTGCTCGATTTCGCCCCGAAAAATATCCTCCATTCCAGAGCTAGCCTGAACTCTGACTCCAAAATCAGCAAGGTTTGCTAAGAAAGTGAATGTTGGGCAGATAGATGCACCGTTAGATATAACAGCCTCAAGACCGTCATCATCCATAAAGGATGCATGAAGTATCAAATCGACACCCTCCTCGGCACATACTTTAACGCTTTGAGCTCCACGACAGTGCGCCATGACAGGGACTGAGAGTTCGTGCGCCGTCTGGCAAGCGGCTTTTATCTCTTCCCTATTCCATACGAGCAACTCGCCAGATCGACCGGGAACTGACCCTGTGGCGTGTAGCTTAATCCAATCAGCCCCGTATTTAATATGCCGCCGGACCCACTGAACTATTTCATCTTTCGTATTTACAATTTGCGCATACCCCACGGTTCCTTCATCGGGAATTAATCGTCCAGCCGTACCACCTACAGCAGTTAACAAAGCTTGAACACCTGTCGTGATTCTCGGGCCTTGGACGACACCAGCGTTAACAGCGTCACGTAGAGCAGGACCAATACCGTGGGAGGTGTCTGGATCAACGAAAGAGGTAACTCCGGCTCTCAGCATTTTTCTTAGATTCTGAGCAGCTACAAGTGCTACCAACGTTGGATCTCTGTGAAAGAAAAGTTCATCATTAGATTGCACATCATCAAATGAGCAATGGAGGTGGGAGTCAATTAAACCTGGCATAATCGTTTTCCCCGTGGCATCGATCTCTGCCACCTCTTCACGCGATAAGTCATTCACTAAGTTCGCTGCCTCATCCCCCAAAGCAACTATTTGATTTCCTTCTACTGCAATTCCTCTGTTTGGTCTGGGATCAGCCCCCGTGCCGTCTATAAGAGTTCCACCTGAAATCAGCAAAATATCTGTCATAGGACTATGTTATTGGATAAGTAGAGTAAATAGAAGGGTTATGATGATACGGCATTGTGTATTACTAAAGTTTCAGACAGGTACGTCAGAGGAAATCATGAATGAAGCTGCAAGAGGTATCCGAGCTTTGCCTGAGTACATTCCCGAGATTGCTAACTATTCAGTGGGGTTTGATGCGAAACTTAGGGAGGATAATTATGATTTAGCTGTCATCGGTGATTTTGCCTCTTCTGATGATTACTTAGTATATGCCTCACACCCCAAACACCTTGAAGTTATTTCTGAACTCTTAGCACCATATCTTGAGGGAAGGAGTGCTGTTCAGTATGAATGTGATTCGGAGTGACTTTTCGAATCGAAATTGAAACCGATGACTGTATGAGCTCAGGTAAGTGCGTTGCTGACTATCCAGAGGTCTTCGTTTTTGATGAAGAAGAGCTAGCTGCATTAATCCCGAACGCAAAACTTACTGCCAAGGAAATCATCAAAGTAGCAAGAAACTGTCCGAGCAGAGCAATCTTGGTATTTGATGAGAATAACGACCAACTAGACACATAGGAGACCAAGGCATGAAGTCGCTAATTGTTACTGGAGGAGCAAACGGTCTGGGCCGTTCCATTGCTCAGAGCGCCAGCGATGCTGGGTACAGAGTGGGGATCATTGATGTAAACATTGATGCTCTTGAGAGTGCTGCCTCATCTATTCAAAATACTGTGCCGCTAGTTGCTTCTGTTACGTCTTCTGAAGAAATAGCAACCGCTCTAGACAAGTTTGAACAAATACCAGATGTTTGGGTTAATAACGCTGGCATTGTTAGGTTTGGTCCCCTGCTTGAACTATCCGTAGATGACTGGAGGGCTGTTGTCGACGTCAACCTTACCGGTACATTTATCTGCTCAACTATCATTGCAGAAGCGATGGCGCGCCGAGGCTCAGGTTCAATCATAAACATTACGTCAATTAACGGAATCTCAGCTGGAACGAATTCCGGAGCATACGGTGCTACAAAGTCAGCAATTTCATTGTTAACTCAGCAAATGTCATTGGAATGGGGAAATCTTGGTCTCAGAGTTAACGCCTTAGCTCCTGGATTGATAGATGGTGGAATGTCTGAACCAATTTACTCAGATCCACAGTTTCGAAAATTACGGACGGAGAAAGTTCCTGTTGGTCGACTCGGAACAGAAGAAGACATCGCACAAGCGGTACTTTTCCTTGCTTCAGAGAAAGCCAGCTACATTACCGGGCACGAACTTGTTGTGGACGGAGGAATTATTAATTCAATAATCGCTAACCTCCCCCGCCCGTCAAGCGTTGATTCGGTTGGTTTAGATGGAGAGTGATTTTGAAATCGCTATAAAAGTTGCCCCACATCATATTGACTGGGAGACAATGTTATGGGTAGCTACTCACGCCGATACAAGCCCCGTGTATTCCGACTTTTGGAATTTTGATCACTTCTATCCTATTTACGGGGACTCAAGCGGCCCGTGCCTTGAATCCTGGGTTACGCTTTCTGCAATTGCCCAAGCTACTTCGCGTATCAGAATTGGATGCATGGTCAATGGAGTGCACTATCGTCATCCTGCAGTCGTTGCGAACATGGCTTCTGGGCTTGACATTATTAGTGATGGCCGATTTGAGTTAGGGCTCGGTGCAGGTTGGAATCAAGAAGAGTCGGGTGCCTACGGAATACATTTAGGTTCACTTACTGAAAGGTTCAACCGCTTTGATGAAGCTCTCGCAGTAATTGTTTCACTTGTGCATAAGGAGAGAACCTCTTTTGAAGGTGAATATTTCTCACTCAAGGAGGCTCTTAATAATCCGAAAGGACCTCAGGAAAGGCTACCTATTTGCATCGGTGGAACGGGAGAGAAGAGGACACTCCCTAATGTGGCAAAATATGCTTCCCACTGGAATCTCCCGTCCTACGATCAAAATCTTTTTACTAACAAACTAAATTCTCTAAAATTGTATTGTAATGAAATTGGCAGAGATGTAGAAGAGATTAAAATTTCTACTCATATTTTCGTTGAAGAAGCTACCGACGACGAAACAATCATCAACCAACTTCGGATCCAAGAAGAGGCCGGGATTAACCAGTCAATAATCTATTTTCAACCACCAGTCTCAAGAGAGAAGGTCAACTCTGTTACAGAACTACTTTCCAATAGTGCCCTGTGAGCTACGATAAATTAGGGTGCTAATGCTTCAAAGGTTTCCCATTCCGGGATTTTAAAATTCCCATCATGAGGAATTGCCTGAATACAGACGTGGCTAGCTCCGGCTTTTTCATGTTCCTTTATTCGCTTTTCTATCTGTTGAATTGACCCCCATGCAACTAGAGAGTCAAGAAAGTAATCAGAAGCAGAATCGATATCATCTTCGGAGAAACCAAGCCTTTTCCAACTATTCCGATAATTTGGAAGTGAAGCATAGATCCGTAAGGCACTTTTAGCCGCACTGTACGCAGTCTCCTTGTCTTGTGTTAGGACAACCTTTTGCTCAACGCATAATAATTTATCTTTGCCAAGTATTTCTCGCGCTTGGTTAGTGTGATCTGGAGTCGTCCAGTAAGGGTGCGCACCGTCAGCATAATCAGATGATAATTGAAGCATTTGTGGCCCCAATGCTGCAACAACACAAAGGGGCTCTTCGTCTGGAGGGATAGAAGTATACGGAGAGGTTCTGAAAGTTTTGAGATACGAACGCATTGTTGCAATAGGTTTCTCATACGGAATTTGCCGCAAACCTTCTACAAGTGGAGCATGAGAAATGCCTAGGCCTAAAAGGAAACGACCCCCTGATTGTTCTGCAAGTGTCGCTGCGGCCTGTCGTGTAACGCCAGGAAGCCTATGGTAGATATTCGCTATCCCCGTTGCGAAGTGAAGATTCTGAGTCGTTGAGGCCAAGTAAGCTATATGAGCGAAAGGATCTCTACCTGTGGTCTCAGGGATCCAAAGCATAGAATATCCAAGCTCCTCTATTCTTTGAGCAAATTCCCTTGACTCCTCGAAGCCTAAAGCATCTGTGGGGTGCCAAACTCCCCGTTTCTTTAAAACAGATTTCTTTATCATACGGCAATGCGAGTTTGTAGGTGTGACATGGGATTTCTGGTTTTTACTGAAGCTCTAACCCGAGCTGCTCCCAAATTTCTTCCTTCTTTGCCTCAAAGGTCTCATCATCTATTTCACCATTCGCCTTTGCAGCACTTAATTCAGCAAATTGTCGGTATAACTCCTCCTCAGGGGTTCCTGAGGCATCAGCTTCATCGTCAGAGGTTCTTCGTTCAGCTCGCTCAGCGCGCTTAGCCTCTTGCTTTTCTCTCTTAGTTTGCTCCCGCTGGCGCTTTCCCCAGCTTTCTCTTCCCTTACTAGCCATATTGGTGTCCCTATAGAGCTTTTACGTTTAAAGCTTCGTCCCCTTTGCGACCCTCTCCTATATCAAACTCTACTTGCTGTCCTTCTTCTAAATTTTTAAATCCATCGCCATCGATATTGGAATAGTGGACAAAGACATCGTCTCCGCCCTCACGTTCAATAAATCCGTAGCCTTTTTGTGTGTTAAAGAACTTTACTGTTCCTGTTGCCATACTCATATCCTATCGTTAGGCGTCATTGTGTTAGATCCACGTTAGGCGATCAGAAAGCAAATTCCTTTGATGAAGATATATTTCTTTGGACTTGCATTACTTACTATTCAAAACACCCAATACATCATGTATTAGCTCAGGGTGGCTAATGATCAGTCCTCTTACAATAGGAACTTCTTTGTTGAAGATAAACTCCGTTCCGTCTAACTGGCAGGCAGTTAGTCCTGCAGCGCGAGCCACAGCAATGGGGCCGCATACATCCCACTCATATAATCCAGAATTATGTATATAGACATCGGCTTCTCCCCCAATAACTAATGATGCTTTTATACCCGCAGAACCACAACTCGCTAGCCTGGCACCAATCGCGTCTGCTACGTATGAGGCTTGGTAAGAATTCCATCGATTACTAATCACCAGCTTTGAATCTGATACGGATCGCTCTTTTGGGAACAACATTGCAGTTGAGTAGAGCCTCTTCAATGAGGGACAAGAAACCGCTCCGGCCGCTATTTGACCATTTTCAATAAGAGCAATATGGACAGCCCATTCTTCACTGCCCGCGTACGGGTAATCTTGCGAGCCGTCAAGCGGATCCACAATCCAGATACGGTTTGCTTGGATCCGATTTAAATCGTCTGCCCCTTCTTCCGACAGCACAGCATCTTGCGGGCGGTGATTTGTTAGCTCGTTAATAATTATGTTGTGAGCAAAGCTATCTCCTTTGTCTCTCAATACCCATGAATTCATGCCTGAGGCGATTCCATCATCTCTCAATTTCAAGAGCTCTGAGCCAGCCTTTTCAGCAAGAAACGAAGCTAACTCATGATCATCCATCTAGTTAACGAATAAAATCTGCTATGCGGCTTTTAGGGCGACCAATTATTGCTTTATCCCCATTCACAATTACAGGTCTTTGTAATAATTGCTTATGCTTGACCAGTATTTCCACTACATTTTGCGGATTATCGACAAAATCATCAGGGTCTAATTCAAGTTTTTTGAATTTAGAATCTTTCCGTACGAGATCCTCTACAGGGTCCTCTAGTCCGGAAACAATTTTCTCTAGGGTGGCTTTGTCAGGAGGTTCTTTGATGTAGAGAACCACTTCATATTCAATTCCCTCATCCTCAGCGACCGCTAAGGCGTTTCGAGATGATCCTCAATGAGGGTTGTGATAAATCGTAATCATAAGCATGACTCCTTGAATTCAGTCTGTCCTCTGAATACTATCTCCCAGCTAATGAAAAATAGGTTATGTCCAGTCATTCATCCAATCAAAGACCGTTTCCCAGCATGACATTATTTCAAGTTGTAAGTCCTCTAACGAATTGTCATTGGAAATAATCAAGTCCGCTACTCGTCTTCGTTCTTCATCAGTTGCTTGTGACTGCATTCTTGCATGTGCCTCTTCTTCCTCTAAGCCGCGCAGTTGAAGCCGCTCAATTCTCCTTTGATATGTTGCTTCGACAACTATAACTTTTTGGTACAAAGGCACACCGCTGATTTGTGCCAAAGGCTGTTCTACGAGAACAGCCATGTCTAGTATCGTGAGCTTGGCAGTTTGCTTTTCGAGCATGCTCAGTAGCCTTTTATTAATTGCTGGGTGCGTAATAGCTTCAAGCTTTGCGAGTTGACCTTCAGAGCTAAATACTATTTTGCCAAGTGCGGTGCGATTGATTGTCCCGTCTGGATTAAGTATCTTCTCATCGAATGTTTCTAAGATATCTAGGTATTCGCTCGAAGAGCGATCCAATACGGAATGCCCTACGGCGTCAACATCGATAACTGAGGCTCCGAGTGTTTGAAACATATTAGCGACTGTAGATTTTCCAACCCCGATACCTCCAGTTAAACCTACGCAGAACGTTCGCATTTAGTAAATCCTATATGCAGCTCACGAAGTGCCCGCAGGCAGAAGTTTGGGTGATGACTGAAGTCATTTAAGTCATCTAAGAACCACATTTCTTCAATCCGTTCAAGGAGAACTTTGAAGCTTAAGAGTATTTCTCTTCGAGCGAGTGGAGCACCCATACAGTAGTGAGTACCAAATCCAAAAGCTAGGTGCTGTCGTGAGTTCTCCCTTTCAAGATTCAGATCTTGGGGAGTTTCAAACTTTGTATCATCAAGATTAGCGGCAGCGTAGCGAACATTTATTACAGAGCCTTTCGGTATTGCTATCCCATGAAATTCAATATCTTCAGCTGCTTCGCGGAATAATCCTTGAACCGGGCCTTCGAGTCTCAATATTTCTTCAACGAGAACGGGTAAATATTTATCAGGATCGCTCTTCAGTAGATTCCATTGGTCGGGTTGTTGGATTAATAGCATTACGCCAGCAGAGATAGCATTCGTACTTGTCTCTGAACCTCCGACAAAGGTATCTGCCATCATCTCGGCGTGGAGTTCTTCGTCTGTTAAGGTTCGGCCCCATTCGGGAATTTTCGTATTCACAAGATCGCTTAAAAGGCTATCATCTGGTGTTTCTCGCAATCTATCGAATATGGGTTGAAAATAGTGCTGTGCTTCGATTTCCATCTCAGTCGACCAGATTGCTTCCTCCTCCGTTTGCATCATTCCCAAACGCTGAACCCATGCGTCTGTCCATGCTTTGATTTTCCAAATATCTTCTTCAGGGACTCCTACTTGATGCCCTATCACAATAAGAGGAAGCGGAATTGCGAAATCACGCACCCAGTCACACCTTTCATTATTGATGAAAGCATCGATCAAGCGGTTAGCGAGATCCTCGACAAACGGATCCATTCTTTTGATTTTCTGCGGGCGAAACGCATGCGCAAACAACTTTCGCATTTCTTTGTGTTCTGGGTCATCTCTACCAGCTAGTGTAGGTGCAGGGACCCACCCCTTCTCTCTATATAGTTCTCGGAGCATGACGGATCGCCTATCAGTCTTTGCCTTATCGCGCTGATTACGAAATGACTTAGTGTCTTTTAAAACTTCTTGGACGTCTTCGTAGCGAGTAATAATGAACATTCCTGATTTTGGGTCCTGCCAGACTGGAGCGTTATCTTGAAGGATTTTATATGCACCATAGGGACACTCAGAGATATCAGGGTCAAAGAAATCCACATCTCCTTTATCAAAACTACTCATCTACATTCCTTTAATCCTATCTTTAACTGCTATTGAATTTTCTGCAGTTGCAAAGCGGTCAGCGTGAGTTAGCTTTGCTAGTTCTGCAGCAATAGTTACCCAGTCATCGTCTACTCTGATACCAGAACAATCGGCCGCGATATTTAGGCTTCGAAAAATGGAAACTGTGATTGCTGCGTCCACCATCCCCTCAGTTCCGACTTCTTTACCTAACTGCCTTCGTACTTCAGGAAGGTCTGATGTTTGCCGATTTGCCGATTCAGTAAATGCAATAAGCGATTCAGCATGCGGTACGCCAGATAGAGCTCCCGAACCGTTCACTGCATTACTTATGTCTACCTTTGAATTTATTGCATCGCTACTCGAACTGAGAAACATTGTGTGCGCGCTTGTTCAATAAAAGCATTCATTTATTGAGGAGGTTCTTGCTGCAACCAGTTCAATTTGTTGACGCGACAAGCTTCGGTGATCCCAAACCATTTCGCCAAAGTTAGTTCCGGAATACATAGACCTCACAAGCAGCATTCGCCTTGCATTGTCAGCTTGAGCGAGACTTAACGAGACGGCAACATGAGGTAAACCCTTTGGCGAAAAGGTCGGTAGGAATGCGACATCATTCACTAATTCTTCGGGTCTTTCCTTTGTTGGAGAACCACCATGGGCAGTTGGCAACTTTTCCCTGGTGTAGCCGAGAATATCTGCGAGGGTAAAAATAGGAACTACTTGTGTGACGATTGCAGCAAGTTCCGCATAGCGATCCTGACCTAATACTTCCTCGATGCTTTGATAGACGTTTCTATCTATCGTTGAAGATTCATATGCAATTTTGCGAATAACCGCCCTCACGTAGGGACTTAGACTCTCCGTTTCTTGATGAGAGTATTGAGATAAATCATTAATTCTTTCGCCTAACGCTGGTTGATTAGAGTTTCGGACCTCTTTCGCAATCTCAATTCTTTGGTAACCTGTCCACCACGCGCCAGGTTTTCCTAAATTCTGCCACACGATTTCAAAGCTTTGGATAACCTCTTCGGGCACTATTGTCTTCAAAGATAAGAATGGTGCCATCTTGATAGTTAAACCTTAGGTTCTTTTGGGAGTCCAAGTACCATCTCGCCTAAAATATTCCTTTGAATCTGAGAGGTGCCAGCATAAATTGTTCCTGCTCGTGCGTTATAGAAAGCTCCTATCCATGAGCCACTTTGATTTGGAGAACCTGGATTGTCGGCATGAAAGGAGGTCGAAGCTTTGGCACCCGAGAGAACCATGGATTCGCTACCTAGAATGTCTAGAGCTAATTCAGTTATTCGTTTGTGATACTCGGACCAATAAAGTTTGAACATGCTTTCTTGAGGACCTGGTTGCTTCCCATCTAGGAAACCAGTGAGAGTTCTCATGCCGAGCAGTCTCATTATTTCAACTTCGATATATGATTGCGCCAGTCTTTGCCGAAATGCAGGCTTTTTGTGCTCATTCTTTGCAACTGCTAATTCAATTAATTTATCCATTTCATTTCTGAACATAATTGGCATCGTCGCAGCACTCTCACCTCGTTCATAACCCAACAGGGTCATCGCAACTGCCCAGCCACCATTCACTTCACCGACAACATTCTCTTTGCTGGTTCGAGCGTTAGTGAAGAAAGTTTCATTAAAATCCGATTCGCCTGACAACATCTCAATGGGACGCATCTCAATTCCTTCTTGATCAACGGGGCACAACAAAAATGAGATTCCCCTGTGCTTGGGAGCTTCTTTGTCAGTTCTACAAAGTACAAATATCCAGTTAGCGAATTGTCCTGCGGATGTCCAAATCTTCTGTCCTTCTATTACCCATTCATCTCCATCGAGCGTAGCTGAGCACCCAAGTCCACCTAGATCAGAGCCTGCGTCTGGTTCTGAGTATCCTTGACACCAGACATGTTCACCAGAAATTATTTTGGGGAGAAATGACGACTTCTGTTCTTCAGTGCCCCAATGCAGAATCGTATTTCCGACCATTTGTATGCTAAATGCATCATTTGAGCCGCCAGAGGGAACTCCAGCTTTCATGAACTCTTCTGCAAGGATTACTTGCTCAAGTTCGCTTAATCCGCCACCGCCGACTTCTTTGGGCCATGATGGGGCAAGGTATCCATTTTCTGCCAGCAACGGCCGCCATACATTATTGGCGAATTCATAGGCCTCTTTAGAATTTAGCGATCCTATTCCTTCCCAATCGGACGGTAAGTTTGCCTTAAGGAAACTTTGGACCATAGTTCTGAACTTTTCCGCTTCTTCTGAATAAGTTGGTAACAAAGTTCCTCAATTCTTGGAGAGTTTATAGTTGTTCAGCCAACTACACCCTTTTCTTTTAGTTCTGAAATAAGCTCTTCTGAGTAGCCTAACGCCTGAAGAGTCTCTTCATTATGTTGACCTCGATGTGCTGCACTGTATTTCGGATCTATTGTAGTAACCGAAAATCTTGCTGCTGGTTTAGGTTGTCTAACAATTCCTGCATCGGGGTGTTCCCATTCAACTAAAGTTCCGTTATGGAGAACTTGCGGGTCGACAATAGCTTGCTCACCTGTAAGCACCGGTCCGCTTGGCACATCAGCTTCTATTAAAGCCTCTATTGCTTCTTCACAACTCATTTCTAAAAATGCGCCTGCTAGCATTTCCCCTAATAGGACAAAGTTTTCAGGATTTGCCGCTAGAGCAGCCATAGAAGAGAACCTTTCGTCCTCGCCCCATTCCGGATGACCAACCGCAGCGCATACTCCTGATCGCTGGTTATCAGATGCAGCAAAATACACTATTTTTCCATCATTGCACTCTGTTAAGTTATAAACACTAGATAACAAGATTCCACCGTTTGCGTCATCATCAACCATTGTTAGATCCATCATTCCATCCGGCCAGAAGAAGTACATGCAGGCATCAACCATTGGAACTTCAACGTGTTGCCCTGTACCAGTTTTCTCTCGAGCCAATAACGCAGCAGTAGTCGCTTGGGCTACTGTTAGGGCTGTCGATTTGTCAGCATAAAGATTTCTTACCAAGTCGGGAAAAGGTATTTGGGGGTTCAGTTGGCGACTGATCACTCCACAAATTCCCTGAATTACAGGATCAAGCACTGGTCGACTAGAATACGGTCCAGTTGGCCCAAATCCACTGATTGAGACGTAAATCAGGTTTGGATTTATTGCAGATAGTTCCTCGTAACCCAATCCCAATCTATCAATTGCGCCGGGTCGGAAGTTTTGAACGAAAACATCAACATTTTTGGCTAGTTCTAGAATAATTTGAACGCCTTCCTCTTTTGACAGGTCAAGAGATAAAGAATTCTTGCCCCTATTATTATTCATGTAAAAAGCGCCTATCCCGCCTTTGTCGAAAGAAGGTAATCTTGTCATATCACCGAGCCCATCAACGGGTTCCACCTTTAATACTTCTGCTCCTTGGTCGGCAAGAAGCATCGTTGCAAATGGCCCAGACACGACTTGCGTTAAATCCAAGATTTTAAAACCGTCTAATGGTCCAGTCATAAATCTCCTTAGTAGTTCATAAGAGGCTATTCCCTTACTGTATTATGGCAAAATTCTTTGACCTAATTTTCTTACTTTTTGTCTGCTAGCGCGGCAAATAGATCACTTCAAGATTCCTTTAAGAGAATAAGGGGGCGAGATATCGGTCTCTTATACGACAGAAAGAAAGCTTTATTCATGCTCTTTCGACCGCTTGATCTACTATGCGGTGTTCTCCATCACCGAATCCTGCAGGTGCTTGTTTGTTTGAAAGTGATAACCCTATGAATATCCCAGCTATCACAATTAAAGAGAGGAATACCCCTGACGTAAGCATGACGAGGACTGGCGCCGGACACGTTCCTGCAATTGCCCATCCGCTGCCAAAGATTACCCCTCCCTTTAGATGATTTGCCTTGATATCTGAACGCTGAAGAACAATCGTACCCCCAAAGCTTGTTTTGGTATTCCGGCTTTCCAAAATGCCGAGACCAATGGTTGCTATGACAATTGCAGAACCCATGAACCCGAATACGTAAAATTCATCAAGTTTCAACATGTTGTGTATTGTGTCGTATTCATGAAGGGACCCAGCGGCTAATACCCCCCCAAACATTGCCCCGAAGGCGAGACCGGTAATATTTGTCTTAAGGGAATTCATAGTCTCCCCCCAGAAATCAATCGAATAGATCCTGTTGTGAGTATTGCTGAAGTCATGAAGGCAGCTGTTGCAGCAATGGAGGATTTTGATCGTTGAGCAGTTCCGCAGATTCCATGGCCAGAGGTGCAACCTCCCCCTAGTTTGGCACCGTAACCAATCAATATTCCGCCTATAAATATCGCAGGTACCATGATCCAAAGAGGCGCAGCATCTCTGAAGGAATCAAACCCGATTCTTAAACCTTTAGATTCTTGAAGAAACTGGGTCACCACACACCCTCCCAATGCAAGCCCCGCAAAGTACCAGACTCTCCATGCAGCTCTGTGGCCTGCTCTACGAACGTGATTCATTGTATGGATATACGCACCGCTTGCTCCTAGTGGCTGGTTCATCATCAAGAAAAAACATACTGTTATCACTCCAAGTATGGGCCCGAGAATATACCAGTCAGCCTGTTGAGGTAACATAGCCCCGAAGAACATTTTGTCCGGCATAAAACTCACGCTATTTGCAATGTGGGAGTTCGGCAACAATTAGACTAAAATTTGAGGGGGTGCAGAAATGACAGATCTTCAAGAGAAAATAACTACCAGGGTTGGAATCCCCCGTGAAAAAGCGCCAGAACCAAGTTTGGGTACTGACCCTATAATTTTTGGGGACCGCTACTACTCTCAAGAATTTGCATCAAATGAGTGGGACCGTATGTGGACTCGAGTTTGGCAGATCGCTGGACGTGTTGACCAAATCCCAACAGCAGGAGATTACATCAACTACGAAATCATGCACGAGTCTATAATCTGCGTGCGAGGTGAAGATTCACGTATTCGAGCCTTTTACAATGCCTGCCAACATAGGGGAAACCAACTTGTAACTGCTGAAGTAGGTTCACTCGCAAGTGGCGAATTCCAATGTGCCTACCATGGCTGGAGATTCAGCACTTCTGGAGAATGTACGTGGGCATATTGTGAAGATGACTTTCCGCAAGGATCGCCATGTGGGAAAGCGAATCTTGTTGAAATCCCTTGTGACACTTGGGCCGGTTTCATCTGGTTCAATATGGATCCTGAATGTATTTCTCTTAGAGATTCATTGGAGCCTGTTGCCTCTCATCTAGATACCTACCGTATGGAAGAGATGAAAAGAACCCACTGGGTGACCATAGAAGGACAATGGAATTGGAAATGCGTTCAGGATAACTTCAACGAAAGCTACCACCTACCCTTCGTGCATCCACAGACTGTGGCCACTATGAACGAACATCACACGGGTTGCCAGTTTGACCTATACCCTTCTGGGCATTGTCGCATGCTAATGCCTGGCGGTGGTCCTGGACCACACTTTAGGGGGTCGGCTGAGAAGACGTTTAAGGGGCTACAACAAACTTTTGACTTTTGGGAATTTGACCCCGAACCTTACAGGGATGATCTGCCTGGCCTTCGTGTAGCGCTTCAAGAGAGGAAACGAGAACTCTCAGAGTCTAAGGGGTATGACTTTACCCAATACTCGGATGAACAATTGACTGATCACTACCACTACACCGTTTTCCCGAATATTTCTTTCAGTATGAAGCCTGATGGTTGTATATTTCTAAGGTCTGCTCCACACCCTACCGATCCGAATAAATGCTTATTTGACATGTGGTACCTAACCATGTTTCCTGAAGGAGCGAAAGAATACTATTCAAATTCAATGCGTGATTGGGTCTCTATAGAACATCAGGTTGAACACGTAACTGGTATAGCCGGTGAAGTTAGTTGTGGTCCAGGCATTGATCAGGATGTCGCTATTTGGTCTACTCAGCACAAAGGTCTGCGCTCACGTGGATACAGAGGAGAATATCTTCCTGCGCAGGAGAGAAGAATAAGGTATTTTCATGAGACTCTTGACCGATACCTTGCTATGGACCCTGCATGAGCGACGATAACTCTCACGAGTTGGGAAATCTCGAAGATTTGGAAGAGGGTGGAATGCGGGTCTTCGAAGACATCGGCGATTATGGGATAGTAGTCTGTCGTGTCAACGGGGAATTATATGCATTAGAGGATAATTGCAGTCATGCTGATACGCCTCTCAGTGAAGGACGTTTACGATCTTATAACCTTACATGCCCCTTACATGGAACATCATTTGACGTGCGAACCGGAGAACACAGTGGACCGCCGGCATATGAAGGAGTTCCATGTTTTAAGGTAGCGGTTGATAGTGGAGTTGCCGTAGCCTTCCCTCTAGATAATAAAGCAAACAACGACGACGGCTATGGGGGCATCGGCGGAATGTTCCAAACACGCTAGGACTGTAGAAGATGAGAACTATAGACAACCCAGTAGCAATTGTTACAGGTGCGGCACAGGGACTTGGTAAAGCAATAGCTAAACGATTAGCGGATGAGGGTTGTAGAGTTTCAATAACTGACAAGAATTCGGCAGTCGTTGTTACTGGAGAAGAGATTGGAGCCGAATCCTACATAGGTAACGTCGGAGAGGCTCAACATGTAAAACAGGTGGTTGATTCTGTCCTCAAAATTTACGGCAAGATTGATATTTTGATCAATAATGCCGGTGAAGTCTTCCCCACCGGACCTCAAGATGATTGGGGTAGAACTGATGAGATGTTTGACAGGGTCTTCACATCTAACACAAAAGGGGCCTACTTATTTGGCCGCGCAGTAGCCGCTTGCATGATGCAAAATAATTTTGGTCATATCCTAAACGTGAGCACTGATCACGTTAAGCCCTCTCCAACTTCTGCAAGGCATCATGGACACGGAAATATGGATCTATATAACGCCAGCAAATGGGCTTTGAATGGTTTTACATTTGATTGGGCAAAGTCGCTTGCAAAATACAATATTCGTGTAAACAACTTGTGTGTTGGGGCTACTGACACTGAGATGCTCAGAAAGTGGAGTGGCTCAAACCCAGACCCTGAGTGGGTAAAGAGTTGGATGAAGCCAGAAGACGTAGCGGAAGTCGTTATTAGCCTTATTGAAGAGGGTCCTGATGGAAGAACGGGTGATAACGTAGGGCTCTACGCTGGCTTTGATTGTATTCTTCCACCAGCTGAAATATAAGGTAATAGTCTCATAGCACTACAATTCCACGTTCAAGTCCCAACAGGTGTGGATATCGCCAAGATTGAGGGCAGTTAACTTTGGGTTTGTATCCTTTTGTAGCTTCAAGTTTGGGTAGGAATTTAGAAGGAGTTCTGATGCGATGACAGCGCAGTCGCGAACGATCGCATACATTGACCTAGCTCGTTCCTTTGGGACAGCAGGGTGGATAGAGGGC